>NZ_JBPCSJ010000234.1:0-10460 GCF_051007235.1 Hydrogenophaga sp.
GCGACCCGCGCAGCGGCGGAGCGTGGGGGCTCAGTCGGCTTTCGGCTTGCGCCACAGCAGCATCAGCGCCAGCAGGGCCGAGGCGACCATGAGGAACAGGCTGATGGCGTTGAGCACCGGCGTGGCGCCTTCGCGCATGCGGCCGTACATCAGCACCGTCAGCGGCGCGTCCGAGCCCACCAGCATCAGCGTGGTGTTGAAGTTCTCGAACGACATGAGGAAGGCCATGGCCGCGGCGCCGATCATGCTCGGCCGCAGGTAGGGCAAGGTGATGGTCCACAGCACCGCCGCGCGGCTGGCGCCGAGGTTGAGCGCGGCCTCTTCCAGCGTGCGGTCGAAGCGGCGCAGGCTGGCCGAGATGGTGAGCGTGGCGATGGTCACGATGTAGCAGAACTGCCCCAGGATCACCAGCGGCAGGCCGGGCCGCAGGAAGTCCAGTTCCAGGCCCCAGGTCTCGTCGGCGAAGTTGGCGATGCGGCTGGCGAAGGCCAGGATGGAGATGCCCAGGATCACGCCCGGGATCACCAGCGGCAACATGCTCAGCAGCGCGATGGCGTTCTTGCCCGGGAACTCGAAACGCTCCAGCAGGAAGGCGTTGCAGGTGCCCACCCCCACCGACAGCAGCGTGACCCACAGCGCCACCCAGGCGCTCACACCCATGCTCTGCAGCAGCTCGGCGTCGTGTAGCAACCCCGTGCGCGCGTCGCTCTGCGCGGTGAACCAGTCGAAGGTGAAGCCCATCCACGGCGGCGTGGGGTAGTCGGCGTTGTTGAAAGCGAACACCGCCACCACCAGCAGCGGCACGAACAGAAAGACGAAGAAGCCGGTGACAAAAACACCCAGGCCGAAGCGCTGCAGAAAAGGGCGGGGCAGGCTGGGGATCATGGTGTTTGCGCGCCTATGAACTGCCAGGACTCTGCTTTGATCACCAAGACATCCCCCGACTGGAGTTCGATCTCAAAGAAGTTCCCGTCGTATTGCCTCAATCCATTGATCGAATCAGAAGGACCCCACGGCAAAGCCCTCGGAATATGAACATCACTGACCCCAAGGAACTGCAAACGACCAGTTCCGAGTGAGAGCCGTTCGATCTCCAGCGAGCAGGTCGCATCTCTCCATTCGAAAAAAACCGTCTTCAACGTTGCGTCGTGCACGTTCAGTTGGTCGAATGCGTCCATCACCGTCAGCTTGCTTTCATCACCGCGCCGAAACGCTGCCCGGTGAGCTTGAGTCCAGCCCACACCAGCAGGCTGGAGAGAAACAACAGCAGGAAGCCGAAGGCCGCGCCCTGGTTCCAGTTGAAACGGGTGATGAACTGGGTGTAGATCTGCTCGGTGAACCAGAGCGAGTTTTTGCCGCCCAGCAGCGTGGGCGTGAGGTAGTTGCCCAGGCAGAGCATGAAGACCACGATGCAGCCGGCCGCGATGCCCGGCGCCGCGTGCGGGATGACGATGCGGCGCACGATGTTGGCGGTGCTGCCGCCCAGGTCGTAGGCGGCTTCGATCAGGCTGTCGTCCAGGCTCTCCAGGCTGTTGACCAGCGGGATCACCATGAACAGCAGCGAGGCGTAGACCAGGCCGACCAGGATGGTGGCGTCGTGGTACAGCAGCTCCACCGGCTGGCTGGCCAGCCCCAGGGTCTGCAGCAGGCTGGAGACCACGCCGGTCTCGCGCAGCAGGATCAGCCAGCCCAGGGTGCGCACCATCTCGCTGACCCAGAACGGCAGCAGGCACAGCACCAGCAGCAGCATCTGCACCCGGCCCTTGGCCACCTTGGCGATGTACCAGGCCACCGGAAACGCCAGCAGCAGGGTCAGCGCGGTGGCCAGCACCGACATGACCGCGGTGCGCACGAAGGTGTTCCAGTACAGCGGCTCGTCGACAAAGGTGCGGTACTGGTCGAGTGCAAATCCGTACTCACCCGGGCCTATGCGCTTTTGCAGCGACAGCAGCAGCAGTTCCACGTGCGGCAGCACCACCAGACCGCCCAGCCACAGCAGGGCCGGGGCCAGCAGCAGGCCGAGCATCCAGCGGCGGTGGGTGGCGACGTCGTTCATGGCGTCATGCGCCAAAGCACCAGGCCTGCGACGGCTGGTACGAAAAATGGACCGTCTCACCGGCCCGCAAATCGGCCAGCCGGCCGGTCAGCGGCAGGGCGATGTGCAGCGGCGTGCAGGTGCGGGCCTCGTGCACCTGCACGGTGGAGTTGCCGCCGTCGAACAGCACCGCCTGCACCGTGGCGCTCCAGGCGGGGTCGCCCGCGGGCAGCTCGCGCGGCTGGCGGCCGATCTCGATCGCTTCGGGACGGATGAACAGGCTGGCCGCCTGGCCCACGTCCACCGCGCCCACGCGCTGCGCCCACAGGGCCAGACCGCTGGCGGTGCGCAGCAGCACCTGGTCGCCGTTGCGGGTCTCGACAGTGCCTTCGAAGCGGTTGTTGTGGCCCACGAAGCCGGCCACGAAGGCGGTCTTGGGCTGGTAATACAGGTCCTGCGGTGACCCGAGCTGCTCGAAGCGCCCGTGGTTCATCACCGCGACCTGGTCGGACATGACCAGCGCTTCCGACTGGTCGTGCGTGATGTAGACGAAGGTGGTGCCGACCTCGGCCTGCAGCTGCTTGAGCTCGACCTTCATGTGCTCGCGCAGCTTCAAGTCGAGTGCGCCCAGCGGCTCGTCGAGCAGCAGCAGCGCGGGTTCGAGCACCAGCGAGCGCGCGATCGCCACGCGCTGCTTCTGCCCGCCCGAAAGCTGGTCGATGCGTTTGTCTTCGCTGCCCGGCAGACCGACACGCCGCAGCATGTCGGTGACCTTGGCTTTCGCGTTCGATCCTTTGACGCCGCGGCGCTCCAGCCCGTAGGCGATGTTCTCGCCCACGCTCATCATGGGGAACAGCGCCAGGTGCTGGAACACCATGTTCACCGGGCGCCGGTTGGGCGGCACGCCCTGCATGGACGCGCCCTTGATGACGATGTCGCCCGCATCGGGCGCGATGAAGCCCGCCACCATGCGCAGCAAGGTGGTCTTGCCGCAGCCGGAGGGGCCCAGGATGGAGAAGAAGGAACCGGAGCGGACGCCGAAGCTCAGGTCGTCCACCGCCGCAAACGCGCCGTAGCGTTTGTGGACGGACCGGACTTCCAGGTCGAAGGCGCCCGCCGGGGCCGCAGAGGGCCGCACGGCGGGGGATGCGGACATCGGCTTACTTGGCCGCCTTCACACGGTCGAGCACGCGGCCTTCGATGTCTTCGATGCCGGCGGGCACGGCCGGGTACCACTTGATGTTCTTGAGCGCAGCCTCAGGGAAGCTGGCCGCGAACTGCTGCTTGAGCACCGGGTCCATGCCCTGTTCGCCGCCCTTGCTGGCGGTGAAGTTGCCGGCCGAGGTGGCGACCTTGGCGGCGATCTCGGGACGCATGTTGAAGTTGATCCAGGCGTAGGCGGCCTCGTCGTTGCGGCCCTTGGCCGGGATGGCGAAGGTGTCGACCCAGCCCAGCGCGCCCGCCTTGGGCGCGATGAACTTGATGTCCGGATGGGTCTTGTTCAGGCCCCAGCCGCCGGTGTCCCACATCATGGCGGTGGTCAGCTCGCCCGAGCGCATGCCGGCCAGCAGCTGGTCCTTGCCGTCCCAGTAGAACTTGACGTTGGCCTTGCAGTCGGTCAGCTTCTTGCCCACCTCGTCCATCAGCGCGCCATAGGCCTTGGGATCGTTGTAGGCGGCGAACGGGTTCTTGCCCATCGAGAACGCAAAGGCAATCAGGGTCGGGCGCTTCAGGCGCATGCTGACCTTGCCGGCGTTTTCAGGCGCGCACAGGTCGGTGTAGTCGGCGGCCTTGGAGGTCTTGGTGTTGACCACCAGACCGTCGGTGCCCCAGATGTGCGGCACGGCGTAGACCTTACCGGCCACCGTGGTGTTGATGCGGGTGGCTTCGAGCATCGAAGGGATGAACTGCGCGGACTGGATCTTGGACAGGTCCAGCGGTTTGTAGATGCCGAACTCGGTCTGCGGGCCGGCGATGCGGTCCTGGCTGGGCTGTGCCAGATCGAAGCCGGCGCCGGCAGTGGCGCGCAGCTTGGAAATCATTTCCTCGTTGTTCGAGAGCGTGACCTCGACCTTGATGCCAGTCTCTTTGGTGAACTGTTCCACCACGTCCTTGGGCACGTAGTCGGCCCAGGTCAGCAGGCGCAGGGTTTTGTCTTGGGCGTGGGCGGCACCGGCCACCAGCATCAGCGCGGCCAGGGCCACGCGGGAGATCTTGCTCTTCATGGGGTCTTCTCTTTCAGGGAGGGGGACTGGAAGGGATCGGCACACCGACAAACCGGTGGGCCGAAAGGAAACAAGCCGGACGCAGAATCCGGCAAAGGCCAGCGTATGTCAAGCACGTGAAAGTCACGTGACAGCCGCGGCGCATGCCCCGCTGCCGCCCGCCCGATGCATCCGCAGCGTCTCAGTCCTGCAGGTGCACCGCGTCCAGCCCCAGGTGGTGCAGGCACTCGCGCAGGATCAGCACCAGCGCATCCCCTGCGGGATGGTCGAACACCAGGGTCCGCGCCGACGGCGCCCCCATGGATCGGGCCGCGAGCGACTGGACTTCGCGCTCGATCTGCGCGAGCGCAATGGCCCCTTGCTGCAGGCCGGCAGTGGCTCCCCCGCGTTGCAACGGCGCCAAGGTGACGGCACTGGCCACCAGCCGCGCACCGGCGGGCACGTGGCGCGCCACCGCTTCGATCTGGTCCTCCACGACCTGGATGGCGTTTTCGATCATCACCGGCGAAGGGCCGCCGGGAAGAGCCGCCCAGAGCGTGGCATGGCCCAGGGGCCAGTGCCACTGGCGGGGCGCGGTCGCAGGGATGTCCAGCGTCAGCGTGGTGGCCGACGCGCCCACCGCCAGCCGCAACCGCGCGGGCGTGGCGGCGTTCATCCCGTTGCGTCCAGCGCGTCCACCAGCAGGCCCAGCGAACGCGCGTCGATGCCGTGGCCCAGACCGGGCAGGACGTGGGCCTGCGCGTCGGCGCCCAGGGCCTGCAGCTGTGCCGCGGCGTCGGTGCTGAACGCGGCCGGGATCACCGGGTCCTGCGCACCGTGGACGAAGCGCCAGACCACACCGGCCGGGGCCAAGCGTGGCGGCACCGCAAAGCGACCCGACAGCGCCACCACGCGGCCAGCCAGCGGCTCGCCCGTTTGTGTGGATTCGAGCGACATGATGGAACCTTGCGAAAAACCCGCGAGCACGGTCTGCGCCGCGTCGAGTCCGGTGTGCGCCTGCCAGGCGCGCACGGTCTCCGTGAAGCGCGGCATCGCAGCGGCCATGCGTTCGCTGCGGTTGGCCTCGGTCACGCCCTGCACCGAAAACCACTGCCAGCCGCTGCCGAGGTCGGACGCGAACGGCGAGCGCACCGCGACCACCCAGCGGTCGTCGCGGGCCAGGGCCGGCGCCAGGCCCGCAAAGCCTTCGGGGCTGGCGCCCACGCCGTGGAACAGCAGCACCAGCTGGCGCGCGGGTGCGGTGGGTCGGTGCAGGATCAGGTCGCCCGCAGGGGCCTGCGAGCGGGTGTCGGTGCGCAGGTTCATGGGGGCCGCGCGGTTCAAGCCGCCACCGCTTGGGCCATGTCGCCGAAGACGAACGCGTCCATGACCAGCACGCCGTGCGTCACGCCGCCGTCGATGCGCGTGGCCGGCACTTCGGCACCGGCCGCCCCGGCGGCGACCATCAGCGGCCACAGGTGCTCGGCCGTGGGGTGGGCGCGTTGCGCGTGCGGTGCCTGGGCCATGGTCTGCTGCAGGCGCGCGTGGTCGCGCCCGGTCACCACGTCGTTGATCCAGCGGGAGAACTCGACCGCGTAGGTCTCGCCTTGCGCATCGGGCGCGTCGAAGCGCACCTCGTACAGGTTGTGTGTCAGGCTACCGGAGCCGATCACCAGCACGCCTTCCTCGGCCAGCGGGGCCAGCGCCTGGCCGTAGGCGTAGGCGGCGGCACCGTCCAGCCGCGCCGGCAGCGACACCTGGAACACCGGCACATCGGCCTGCGGCAGCAGGTGCAGCAGCGGCACCCAGGCGCCGTGGTCCAGGCCCCACTGGGTGTCGGCCTCGGCCGGGTAGCCGGCGGCGCGCAGCAGGTCGATGGCGCGTTGCGCCACGTCGGGCGCGCCGGGCGCCGGGTACTGCAGCTGGTAGAGCGCGGGCGGGAAGCCGCCGAAGTCGTGGATGGTCTGCGGCCGCGGCGTGGTGGCCACGCGCGGCTCGCGCGTCATCCAGTGCGGCGAGACCACCAGGATGGCCTTGGGGCGCGGCAGCGTCTGGCCCAGCGCGGTCAGGGCCGGGCCGGCCTGGCCAGGGTCGATGGCGAAGGTGGGCGAGCCGTGGGAGATGAAGAGCGTGGGCAGGCGGGACATGGTGGTTTCCTCGTGGGTGGCGCCGATGGGGGCGGCATGGTGTCCACTGTAGGGCGGCCGCGCCACACGATGGTTCGATGGGCTCGGCGGCCTCGTTCCAATTTTTTGAAGCCTGCGCCCGCGCACCCCGGCTGGGATAATCCCGCCCATGGCAAACAAGCAACGTGTGGTGGTCGGGTTGAGCGGGGGTGTGGACTCCGCGGTGAGCGCGTACCTGCTCAAGGAGCAGGGGTACGAGGTCATTGGCATCTTCATGAAAAACTGGGAAGACGATGACGACGGCGAGTACTGCTCGACGCGACAGGACTTCCTGGACGCGGCCAGCGTGGCCGACGTGCTGGGCATCGAGATCGAACACGTCAACTTTGCGGCCGAGTACAAGGACCGCGTGTTCGCCGAGTTCCTGCGCGAGTACCAGGCCGGCCGCACGCCCAACCCCGACATCCTCTGCAACGCCGAGATCAAGTTCAAGGCCTTCCTCGACCACGCCATGCGCCTGGGGGCCGAGAAGATCGCGACCGGCCACTACGCCCGCGTTCGGCTGAACGGGACAACAGGCAAACACGAACTGCTCAAGGGCCTGGACCCGCTGAAGGACCAGAGCTACTTCCTGCACCGGCTCAACCAGGCGCAGTTGAGCAAAACGATGTTCCCGGTCGGCGAACTGCCCAAGACCGAGGTGCGCCGCATCGCGGCACAGATCGCGCTGCCCAATGCCAAGAAGAAGGACAGCACCGGCATCTGTTTCATCGGCGAACGGCCGTTCCGCGACTTCCTCAACCGCTACATCCGCAAGGAACCCGGACCGATCAAGGACCCGAGCGGCCGCACCATCGGCCAGCACGTGGGCCTGAGTTTTTACACGCTGGGCCAGCGCCAGGGCCTGGGCATCGGTGGCATCCGCGAGAAGGGTGCGCAGAAGGGTGGCAACGAACACGAACCCTGGTTCGTCGCGCGCAAGGACATCGAGAAAAACATCCTGTGGGTGGTGCAGGGTCACGACCACCCCTGGCTGCTGGCGCCCAGCCTGCGCGCCGAGGACGTGAGCTGGGTGGCGGGTGAAGCCCCCATCGCCACGCAGATCGCTGCCAAGACGCGCTACCGTCAGAGCGACGCCCCCTGCTCGCTGGTCACCGACGCCTCCGGCTTCACCCTGCGCTTTGCCGACCCGCAGTGGGCCGTGACGCCGGGCCAGAGCGCCGTGCTGTACGACGGCGAAGTGTGCCTGGGCGGCGGCGTGATCCACACCGAAGCGGCCAACGCGCCGGCCTGATGCCCATGCCGCCGACCCTGCGGGACTGGTTTCCCATCCTGCGCTGGTCGCGCGGCTACGGTCGCCAGCAGCTCGCCGGCGACCTGACGGCCTCGACGGTGGTGACGCTGCTGCTGATCCCGCAGAGCCTGGCCTACGCCGTGCTGGCCGGAATGCCACCGGTGACCGGCCTGTACGCCAGCATCGTCCCGATGGTGGTCTACGCCCTCATGTGCAGCAGCACGGTGCTGGGGCCGGGGCCATCGGCCCTGCGTTCCATCATGTCGCTGGCGGCGGTGGGCGCCGTGGTCGGCACGGGCAGCGCCGATTTCGTGGCGGCCAGCGCCGTGCTCGCCGTCATGGTGGGCCTGGCGCTGCTGGTCATGGGCGGGCTGCGCATGGGCTTCATGGCCAGCTTCCTGAGCCAGCCGGTGCTCTCGGGCTTCATCACGGCCTCCGGCCTGCTGATCGCCATGAGCCAACTCAAGCACGTGCTGGGCACCCCGGTGGCCGGGGACGGCCTGCCGAGCTTTCTGCACAGCGTGGCCCAGCACCTGGACCAGATACACGGCCTGACGCTGGCGGTGGGTGTGAGCGCGCTGGCCCTGCTGTGGGCGACCCGGCGCTGGCTCAGGCCCGCCTTGGGAGGCCTGGGCGTGCCCGAGGTGGTGGCCGATCTCGTGGCCAAGGCTTCCCCGCTGCTGGTGCTGCTGCTGTCCATCGTGCTGACCACGGCGCTGGACTGGCCGGCGCAGGGCCTGGCGGTGGTGGGCGACATCCCCCAGGGGCTGCCCAGTCTGGTGCTGGCGCCGCTGCTGGGGGTGCCGGCGTCCACGGTGCAGGCACTGGTCGTGCCGGCGCTGCTGGTCGCGGTGATGACCTTCATCGAGCAGATTTCCATTGCCCAGGGCATGGCGGCCCGGCGGGGCGAGCGGGTCGATGTCAATGCCGAGATGCGCGCCATGGGCGGCGCCAACCTGGCCGCCGGCCTGACCGGGGCGTTCGCCGTCGGCGCGAGCTTCGCACGCACCGCGGTGGTGGCCGAAAGCGGCGGCCGCACGCCCGCATCGGGCCTGATCACCGCCGCGCTGCTGGCGCTGACCGCCCTGTTCCTCACCCCCTGGCTGCACAACCTGCCCATGGCGGTGCTGGCGGCCACCATCCTGATCTCGCTGGGCACGCTGATCGATTTCCGCAGCTTCGCGCCCAACTGGCGCTACGCCCGGGCCGACTTCGCCGCCCAGGCGCTGACCTTCGCGGTGACCTTGCTGGTGGATCTGGTGACCGGCCTGACGGTGGGCGTGATCGCTTCGCTCACGTTGCACATCTGGCGCAGCAGCCGCCCGCACATCGCCGTGGTCGGCAACGTACCGGGCACCGAGCATTACCGCAACGTGCTGCGTCACGAGGTGGTGACGCACCCGCACGTGCTGGGCCTGCGGGTGGACGAAAGCCTGTTCTTCGCCAATGCGCGCTACCTGGAAGACCGCGTGAGTGCCGAGCTGGCCACCCACCCGGCCGTGCGCCATGTGGTGCTGCAGTGCACCGCCGTCAACGACATCGACGCCAGCGCGCTGGAGAGCCTGCGCCGCATCCACCAGCGCCTGCAGGATGCGGGGGTACAGCTGCACCTGAGCGAGGTCAAGGGCCCGGTGATGGACCGGCTGCGGCGCAGCGACTTCCTGGACCGCCTCTCGGGCCGGGTGTTCCTCACGCACCACCAGGCGGTCCACGAACTGGCGCCGCAGACGCCAGACCCGGCCGCGCAGATCTGAGGGCGCTCAGCCCTGGCGGCGCAGCAGCCGCACGTGCATCGGCCTCACGAAGTGCGCGCCGTCGGCGGTCATGTGCGGCAGGAAGGCCGCGCGCACGCGCTCGACCATCGCCGGGGTGATGTGGTGGTCGGCGAAGCTGGGGTAGAGCATGCGCTGCTCGAACTCGGCCCAGTCCTGGAAGTGGGCCGGCTGCGCGAAACGGCGTTCGGCACCGGCCGCCCAGTGCGTGCCAGCGGCCAGCGCCCGGTCCAGCGCGGCCTGCGCCGCACGGCGCACGGTGTTCTCGTCGTTGTACAGGCGCACGATCTCGTTGAGCGCGCCGCCGAAGATGGGTTCGCTGACGTAGAACCAGCCCCCGGGTTTGACCACGCGCGCCACCTCGTTCAGGGCGGCGTCCATGCCATCCAGCGGCACATGGTGCAGGCTCTTGAGCATCAGCGCGCCGTCGAAACTGGCGTCTGGAAAGGGCACGGCTTCGGCGCTGCCGGCCATGAACACCAGCCGCTGCTGCGGATGGGCCACGTTCTTCGCGTGCTGCACCTCGTCCACCTCCAGCCCCACCAGCTGGGCGCCGGCGTAACGCTGCACCAGGCTGCGCGCCAGGCGCGCGTTGCCACAGCCCAGTTCGATGATGCGCTGCTCGGCCAGCGGCACCAGATCGGCCAGCAGGTCGAGTTCGTCGCGCAGGGTGGGCAGTTGATCGGGGTCGAAAGATGCGGTCGTCATGGGTGGGCTCACCTGTCCGGTGGATGCAAGAGGGTCGTCGCGGCCCTGGGCCGGATGTGCCCGAGCTTACGGGAATGCCCCGCACCGGCGAGCGGATCGGTCCCTCAGGCGCCGAAGCTTTCAGGCATCTGCACGGCCACCACTTCGCCGCGAGCCGTCGCCACGTCGTCGGGTCAGTGGTCCTGGAAAGCGTCCATGGGTCGTCCGGTGATCGGTGGATCACGGGTGAGCGCAGATCGCTGAGCCCTGGGTGTTGACCATGTGGTCGGCCATGTCGGTGAAGGCCTTGAGCAGGCCGGCCCGCAGCGGCTCGTCGGCCAC
>NZ_JBPCSJ010000235.1:0-2699 GCF_051007235.1 Hydrogenophaga sp.
GCGCAGGCTTCATCCACACCACGGGGCCTGGGTGCTGGCACGGGCGCCGGGGCTGCCTCGGCCACGGTGGCGGGTGCAACGGGTTCGCTGCGGGCAGACGCAGGCGCGGGTGCAGCAGCCACAGCCGCTTCTTTGGGCCTTGCCGGCGCCGGCCTGACGCGCGTCGGCGCCGCGACAGGCTTGGCAGGTGCTGCTGGCTGCGGAGTCATCGCGTCCACCGGCGCGGTGGTGGGCGTCGGGGGGGTGCGGGCCGCCGTGAGCGCCACCGGTGGCACCGTGGCTGCCACCATCACCGGCGCCACAGGATCGGCAGGCGCTACGGTGATCGAAACCGGCTCGACCGCCGCCTCGCGCGGCCACAGCTGCCAGCCGACCAACACGGCCACCAGAACGGCAGCGCCCAACCCCCAGCGGATGGCGGTGCGCCGCTGGCGCGCGGCACGGCGGGCACCACCAGACGAGCGACTGGCGTGGTGGTGTGGTCTGGCGGCGTCGGCTGCCAGCTCAGCAGAAGCTTCGGGCGTGCCCAGCGGCACCAGTGGCCGCGCGCAGCCGCGGCAGAACCGTGCCTTCTCGCGGTTTTCCGTCCCACACGCTGTACAGACTGACGCCATGCCCCATCGCTTGCTGAATGAATCGCACGGGTTCTAGCACGCGCTGCGGGCCAGGCGTGGCCGAGCCGCTTCAGCGGGCGTGAGACCGGGACGGGCGGGCGCCCCGCCGCCACGCCATCAGAGGTTGGGGCCCAGCCAGCGCTTGAGTTCGCTGGCGTCGACGCCGCTGCGCGCGGCCAGGTCGGCCACCTGGTCTTCGCCGATCTTGCCGACGTTGAAGTACTGGCTGTCCGGGTGCGCGAGGTAGAAACCGCTGACGCTGGCGGCCGGCGTCATGGCCAGGCTCTCGGTGAGCGCCATGCCGATCTCGCCGGCCTGCAGCAGCTCGAACATCTGCCGCTTGACCGAGTGGTCCGGGCAGGCCGGGTAGCCCGGCGCCGGGCGGATGCCCTGGTACTTTTCCTTGATCAGGTCTTCGTTGCTGAGCTGCTCGCCCGCCGCATAGCCCCACAGGTCGGTGCGCACGCGGGCGTGCATGCACTCGGCCAGCGCCTCGGCCAGGCGGTCGGCCAGGGCCTTGAACAGGATGGCGTTGTAGTCGTCGTGCGCGGCCAGGAACTGCTGTTCCTTCTTCTCCACGCCCACGCCGGCCGTCACGGCGAACAGGCCCACGTAGTCGGCCGTGCCGGCCGGCGCCACGAAGTCGGCGAGACACCGGCTCGGGCGGGTCACGCCATCGATCGTTTCCTTCTCGGTCTGCTGGCGCAGGCCGTGCCAGGTCAGCACCGGCTGCTGGCGGGTTTCATCGGCATACAGCGCGATGTCGTCCGCGCCCACCCGGTTGGCCGGGTACAGGCCGATCACCGCGTTGGCCGTCAGCCAGCGGCCTTCGACCATCTTTTTCAGCATGGCCTGCGCGTCGGCGAACACCTTGCGCGCCTGCTCGCCCACCACCTCGTCCTGCAGGATGGCGGGGTACGGCCCGGCCAGGTCCCAGGTCTGGAAGAACGGGCCCCAGTCGATGTACTTCTCCAGCTCGGCCAGGTCGAAGTTCTTGAACACGCGGCGGCCGATGAACTTGGGCGCCACCGGCGCGTGCGCAGCAAAGTCCACCGGCGTGGCGTTGGCGCGCGCCTGGGCCAGCGGCCACAGCGGCACCTGCTTCTTGTTGGCGTGCTGCTGGCGCACGCGTTCGTAGTCGGCGTTGAGTTCGGCCAGGTACTGCACGCGGCCGTCGCCGATCAGGCCCTGCGCCACGCTCACGCTGCGCGAGGCGTCGGGCACGTAGACCACCGGGCCGGCGTAGTGCGGCGAAATCTTCACCGCCGTGTGCACGCGGCTGGTGGTCGCCCCGCCGATCAGCAGCGGCGTGGCGCGCTCGCGGAAGTACGGGTCTTTCTGCATCTCGGCCGCCACCACCTGCATCTCTTCCAGGCTGGGCGTGATCAGTCCCGAGAGGCCGATGATGTCGGCGCCCTCTTCCTTGGCTTTCTTCAGGATGTCCTGCCAGGGCACCATCACGCCCATGTTCACGACCTCGAAGTTGTTGCACTGCAGGACCACCGTGACGATGTTCTTGCCGATGTCGTGCACGTCGCCCTTGACGGTGGCGATCACGATCTTGCCCTTGGACTTCACGTCGCCACCGGCCGCTTCGAGCTGGCGCTTTTCTTCTTCGATGTAGGGCAGCAGGTGGGCCACGGCCTGCTTCATCACGCGGGCACTTTTCACCACCTGGGGCAGGAACATCTTGCCCGCGCCGAACAGGTCGCCGACCACGTTCATGCCGTCCATCAGCGGGCCTTCGATCACGTGCAGCGGGCGGCCGCCAGTGGCCTTGATCTCCTGCCACATCTCTTCGGTGTCTTCGCTGATGAACTCGTTCATGCCGCGCACCAGCGCGTGCGACAGGCGCTCGCGGATCGGCAGCGCGCGCCACTCGTTCTTCTTGGTGTCGTCCTTGGCCGCGCCCTTGGCAGATTCGGCGATCTCCACCAGCCGCTCGCCGGCGTCGGGCCGGCGGTTGAGCACCACGTCTTCCACGCGCTCGCGCAGTTCGGGGTCCAGCTCGTCGTACACACCCACCATGCCGGCGTTGACGATGCCCATGTCCATGCCCGCCTGGATGGCGTGGTACAGGAACAC
>NZ_JBPCSJ010000236.1:0-3938 GCF_051007235.1 Hydrogenophaga sp.
CATCATCGCCATGAAGACGTCGGCGAGCAAGCAGCGCGAACGCAAGGACGTGCGCGAGTACCACCTGGACGCCGAGCTGCTGCACGAGTTCCGCCAGCACGGCTCGCAGTACCCGGCCTACGGCAGCATCGTCGCCGCCGGTGCCAACGCCTGCGTGCTGCACTACCGCGCCGACGCTGCGCCCATCCGCAGCGGCGAGCTGGTGCTGATCGACGCCGGCTGCGAGCTCGACGGCTACGCGTCAGACATCACCCGCACCTTCCCGGCGAACGGCCGTTTCACCGGACCGCAGCGCACGCTGTACGACCTGGTGCTGGCCTCGCAGGACGCGTCGGTGGCCGCCATCAAACCCGGTAACCGCTTCACCGACCCGCACGAGGCCACGGTGGCGGTGCTGGCGCAGGGCCTGCTGGACGTGGGCCTGCTGGACAAGAACAAGGTCGGCAACGCGCAAGACGTGATCGCCCAGCGCGCCTACTTCCCGTTCTATATGCACCGCACCGGCCACTGGCTGGGCATGGACGTGCACGACTGCGGCAGCTATGTGGAGCCCACCGAAGTGGGCACGGTGAACGAGCGCAAGGACCCGCTCTCTGGCGAGGTGATCAAGGACCGGCCCAGCCGCATCCTGCGCCCGGGCATGGCGCTGACCATCGAGCCCGGCCTGTACGTGCGCCCGGGCGAGGGCGTGCCCGAAGCCTTCTGGAACATCGGCATCCGCATCGAGGACGACGCCATCGTCACCGAGGGCGGCTGCGAGCTGATCACCCGCGACGTGCCGGTGAAAGCCGACGAGATCGAAGCGCTGATGCGCGGCTGACCCGGTGCGCCTGCTCAGCGTCAACACTGGGCGCGTGCGGCCGCTGCAGATCCAGGGCCGGCGCATCCTCTCGGCCATCGGCAAGCAGCCGGTGACCGGCGCGGTGACGGTGGGCACCATGGGGCTGGACGGCGACGAACAGGCCGACCCGACGGTGCACGGTGGACCGGCCAAGGCGGTGTACGCCTACCCCGCGGAACACCTGCCGTTCTGGAAAGCGCAACGCGCCGACGCCAGCGTGAGCCTGTTCGACGAAGACCTGCCCCACGGCTTCATGGGCGAGAACCTCAGCATCCAAGGGCTGACCGAGCACGACGTCTGGATCGGCGACGAGTTGCAGTTCCCCGGCTGCACGTTGCGCGTGACCGCGCCGCGCGAACCCTGCTTCAAGTTCGCCGCCGTCATGGGCCTGCCCCGGGCGGGGCGGCTGATGATGGACGCGCTGTGCTGTGGCTTCTACCTGTCGGTGGTGCAACCGGGCGCCATCGAAGCCGGCCAGGGCTTTCGTCTGCAGCCCGGTCCACGCGGCCTGAGCGTGGCCCAGGCCTTCGCCGCCAAACGCGCCAAACACCGGGACTGAGCGGCGCTGTTCCAGCCAAGGGCCGGGCGGGATTTCCGGTACAACCTCGGGCATGACCGCAGCCACACCCCGCCCCGACATCCTCTGCCTGACCATGAACCCGTCGGTGGACCTGGCCACCGAAACCGAATCCGTTGTGCCCACGCACAAGCTGCGCTGCGGCGACACCCTGCACGACGCGGGCGGTGGCGGCGTCAACGTGGCGCGCGTGCTGACCCGCCTGGGCGGGCACTGCCTGTCCATCTGCCCCACCGGCGGATCGTCGGGCCAATGGCTGCAACGCCGCATGCGCGAAGAAGGGCTTGAGAGCGTGTTTCTGCCGATCGCCGACGAGACCCGCGTCAGCTTCACCGTGCACGAACACAGCACCGGCGCCGAGTTCCGCTTCGTCATGCCCGGCCCGCACCTGAGCGAGGCCGAATGGCAGGACGCGCTGCGGCATGTCGAAGGGCTGCACCCGTTCCCCGACATCGTGGTGGCCTCCGGCAGCCTGCCGCCCGGTGCACCGGTGGATTTCTACGCCCGGCTGGCCCGGCTGTGCCGCACCAGGGGCGCACGCATGCTGCTCGACACCTCGGGGCCGTCGCTGGCGGCGGCGCTGGCCGAAGGCGTGTACCTCTTCAAGCCCAACCTCAAGGAACTGGCCGAACTGGCAGGGCGCCCGCTGGAAACCGCCGACCAGTGGCAGGCCGCCGCCCGCCAGCTGGTGAATGACGGCAAGGCCGAGGTCGTGGCCCTGACCCTGGGTCACCTGGGAGCGCTGCTGGTCACGCGCGACGCCATGTGGAGCGCACCTCCGCTGGACGTGCCGGTGTCCAGCGCGGTGGGCGCGGGCGACAGCTTCGTCGGCGCCCTGGTCTGGGCCCTGCAGCAGGGCCAGCCGCTGGAGCAGGCCTTTGGCTGGGGCATCGCCGCTGGCACCGCCACGCTGCTGAGCGCCGGCACCGCGCAGTGTCGGCCCGACGACGTGCGCCGCCTGCAAGCGCTGGTGCAGGTCAGCGCTGTGGGCGCCTGACGGCACCCGGGCTCTCGCACCCTGGCCAGCGTGCCAAGCCCTCCAACGCCTGGCCTTGCTGCAACAACGCACCGAACCCGCCGAACAAGCGCCCGCCCTGGTTTGACGCCACACAACCCACCCTCCAGCCGCCAACCAGGCCATTTTGGGCTGTGGGAAACCGAGCTTGCCAGGCGCCGATTGCCACTCAAAATGTCATGAGCCTTCGCACCTTTCTTCCACAAAAAGCGATGGGCACGGACACCCTCAACATCTAGAATGCGCAATTGCATTCCGCATTACAGAATTTGCGACCAGGAGACCGCCACATGAGCACCCCCGAAGCCCAGGAAAACAAACGCGCCGAACTGCGCCGCGCCGCGCTCGAGTACCACGAGAAGCCGACCCCCGGCAAAGTGGCGATCGCGGCCACCAAGCAGCTGACCAACCAGCGCGATCTGGCCCTGGCCTATTCCCCCGGGGTGGCTGCACCCTGCGAAGAGATCGTCGCAGACCCCAACAACGCCTTCAAATACACCAGCCGCGGCAATTTGGTTGCCGTCATCACCAATGGCACGGCCGTGCTTGGCTTGGGCGACATCGGACCGCTGGCCGCAAAGCCAGTGATGGAAGGCAAGGGCGTGCTGTTCAAGAAGTTCGCCGGCATCGACGTGTTCGACATCGAGATCAACGAGAAGGACCCGGACAAGCTGGTGGACATCATCGCCAGCCTGGAGCCGACCTTCGGCGGCATCAACCTCGAAGACATCAAGGCACCGGACTGCTTCTATGTCGAACGCAAGCTGCGCGAGCGCATGAAGATCCCGGTCTTCCACGACGACCAGCACGGCACCGCCATCGTGGTGGGTGCGGCCATCCTCAACGGCCTGAAGGTCGTGGGCAAGGACCCCAAGCAGATCAAGCTCGTCACGTCCGGCGCCGGCGCCGCTGCCCTGGCCTGCCTGGGCCTGCTGGTCAAGCTGGGCATTCCGCGCGAGAACATCTGGGTGACGGACCTGGCCGGTGTGGTCTACGAGGGCCGCACCGAGCTGATGGACGAGGACAAGATCGTCTTCGCCCAGAAGACTGAACAGCGCACGCTCTCCGAAGCCATCGCCGGGGCAGACGTGTTCCTGGGCCTGTCGGCCGGTGGTGTGCTCAAGAAGGACATGGTGGCCAAAATGGCTGCCAACCCGCTGATCTTCGCGCTGGCCAACCCAAACCCCGAGATCGCGCCTGAAGACGTCAAGGCGGTGCGCGACGACGCCATCATGGCCACCGGGCGCACCGACTACCCGAACCAGGTCAACAACGTCCTGTGCTTCCCGTACATCTTCCGCGGCGCACTCGACGCGGGCGCCTCGACCATCACCGACGAGATGGAAATCGCTGCGGTGCACGCGATCGCCGAGCTGGCACAGGCCGAGCAGAGCGAGGTGGTGGCCGCGGCCTACGCGGGCGAGAAGCTGGCCTTCGGCCCCGAGTACCTGATCCCCAAGCCATTCGATCCGCGCCTGATGATGAAGATCGCGCCGGCCGTGGCC
>NZ_JBPCSJ010000237.1:0-1505 GCF_051007235.1 Hydrogenophaga sp.
GTGCCCGCGTTGTGCGTGGCGAACTGTGGAAAGATCGCGTCGGGCGCGTCCAGCAGGGCCTTGGCGCAGGCCAGGTAGCTCACGTCGGTGTGGTGCTTGTGGGTGAACACCGGGTAGGCGGGCAGGCCCTGTTCTTGCCCGCGCTTGATCTCGGCGTCCCAGTAGGCGCCCTTGACCAGGCGGCACATGAACTTGATCTTGTATTGCCGGGCCAGCGCCGCGATGTGCGCGATCAGCTCCACCGCACGGGTCTGGTAAGCCTGCATGGCCAGGCCCAGGCCTTCCCAGCGCGGGCAGTGTTCGGCCACCAGCGCGGCCAGGGCCTCGAACACGTCCAGCGAAAGTTCGAGCCGGTCCACCTCTTCGGCGTCGATGGTCAGGTTCAGGTTGGCCGCGGCCGCGGCGCGACACAGCGTCCACACGCGGGGCACCAGCTCGTTCATGACGCGCTCGTGTTGCGCGTCTTCGTAGCGCGGATGTAGGGCGCTGAGCTTGATCGAGATGCCGTCGTTCTGCGCCGGGTGGCGCGCCGGGTCGGCGCCCTGGGCGATGGCGGCGATGGCGTTTTCGTAGCTGACCTGGTAGCGCAGCGCGTCGGCCGCGGTGCGCGCGCCTTCGCCCAACATGTCGTAGCTGAACCAGAGCCCCCACGCTCCACCGCTGCGCGGGTCGCTGCCCCCCAAGGGGGCGTGTTCCGCCTTGGGGCGGCCCGGCGGCGGAACCTGGAGGTTGGCCTGCTTTTTGCGGGCCGCTGTCGCCTCCTTCATGCCCTCGCCGATGGTCTGGCCCAGCACGAATTGGCGGCCCAGCAGCTGCACCGCGCGCAGCGTGGCGGCCACCACGGTGCGCGCGCCGAGTTTGGCCATCAGGCCTGGCTCGTGGCCGGACTCGGGCAAGAAATGCTTGGACATGGCGATGGCCGTCGACGACAGGCGCGCCAGCGTCGAGTCGACCGCGCCGTCGAAGTCGGCGCGGCCCAGCTGGTCAGCGGTCAGCGCAATAGCGGTCTCGGCATCAGGAACGCGCAGCAGGGCCTCGGCCAGGCGCATCAGGGCCAAGCCCTCGGCGCTGGAGATCGGGTACTCCTTGAGCAGGCTTTCCATGGCCCAGAACGGCGGTGGGTTCTCGCGCACCGCGCGTACCCAGGGCGCGGCCACCTGGGCGACGGCCGCCCAATCCAGCGCACCCTGCAAGGCGGCCAGGCGCTGGGCCACGGTCTCGGCCTCGGGCCGGTAGGGGAAGGGCAGGCGGTCGGTGGTGCGGGGCATGGCGGGTCTCCTGAATGGGACAGAACAGTGAATGCCCGAAGTTTGAAGAAGCCATCGATGAATTTTTCGCTGATTTTTGGCTTCAAACCGGATAATTCACTAGACATGAGCGATATCACACCCGAACTCGACCGCATCGACCTGCGCATCCTGAACGTTCTGCAGGCCGACGGGCGCATCTCCAACCTCAAGCTGGCCGAGGCGATCGCGCTGTCGCCCACCGCCGTGCTGGCGCGC
>NZ_JBPCSJ010000238.1:0-17858 GCF_051007235.1 Hydrogenophaga sp.
ATGCATCATTAATTTTATATAATGATGTATATCTGCTTCCTGCCCCAACAAGCAGTGATACGGCTCGAACAAATGTTTGACATCCCCCGCAGACGGGGATCCCGACGTCTTGAAGGCCTCATCCGGCCCCGGCGGCTGACGCCGTATCATTCATCTCAGCTTCATCTGCTCTCGCCTCCCGCTGGGATGGAGAGTTGCAGTCCTAGTCAGGCTGGCCCGCGGTTGCGGATGTTGACTGCTGTGTTGACGTCGCGGTCGTGCTGGGTGCCGCAGCACGGGTACCACCAGCGGCGAACGGCCAGCTCCTAACGACCGGCGGTGCCAGCCCGAGCTCCGCAGGTGCTGCAGTCCTGGGTGGAGTAGCGCTCGTCGGTCTGCTTGAACCACACGCTTGCGTCATCGCACTGGTGATGCAGCATGGTCCTGAGCGAGCCCCACCCTGAGTCCAGCACGGATTTGGGCATACCAGTCTGGGCGAGCGCGCTCGCATCGACGTTACCAACGAAGACCGCCTGGTTCTTGCGAACCAGCTCGGTCGAGCGTTTGTGCAGGTGGGCCTTCCTGCGGTTTGCCAGCTTGGCGTGGATCGCCTTGATGCGTGTCTTGTGGCTCGCGAGCTGGGTCGCGGCCAGCGCCGGCTCCAGGTCACGGCAGAACTTGTGAGCTTCGACCTGCTCTCCGTCGGGACCGGAAAACAGGTGCTTGAGGCTCAGGTCCAAGCCGATTGCCTGCCACTGGATCTTCGCCATCGGCCCTGCGGCGTTTCAGTAAAAGGGCGCTCGGCGCTTCGTATTTGTTCAAGCGTTTCGTGAGTCACCAAAGGGGGACTGACGGTTTGGATGGGCTGGGCGGACCTGTCTGTACGCTTGGCGCACGATTGGTACCGAGGACCATCACCGTTGCAGTCATGGCGCCCAGGATGGGGTTCCCACGTTCTCAGCTTCGTTCTCATCAAGCCCAATGCTGGATGCGTATAGTTAAAAACTATGCATGCGGTCAGTTTGATGTATGATTTAATCTGAAAGCTGTCAGTCAAGTTGTTTGTCTAGGATCTGATGGTGATGTTGTTGGTTGCTGGAAAACTTCTATGTTTTCCGGGGCAGCGTCGCCAACCTGTCTCCCTTGACCCCCTCTAGCTGGAGTCTTCGCTCTTCTGGTTGGAAGCAAACGGTTCGGTGCTCATCCGGCAGTCGGTGCCCTACAGCGTTTTCTCTCGTTCTTCATCAATGCTCGAGCGCCTTCTCTATCGATCCCGTGCCAGCCATGACTTCGGTTCGCTTCACCTTTTCAAGCTGCTGACCGAGGCCAGGCTTCGCAATGAGAAGCTTCTTGTGACGGGTCACCTTCTCTATTTCAATGGGTGCTTTACACAGTGCATCGAAGGTCCGAGAGAAAGCATCGACCTTCTCTGGAGCGCTGTGAGCACAGATCCGCGGCACCATGACATTGAGTTGTTGGCCCGGCATGAGATTTCGGTGAGGCGCTTTGCTCAATGGAGCATGGCCTTTTCGACCTACTCGTCCCTTTACGTGCACGGCATGGAAGGTTTTTTCCCGGTCGACGACGATGGGCAGTCGCCGCTGGTCAGGACCTGTATCGCTGACTAGCTGTTGCGTACCCGATTTGGGGCGACGCTCATTCTTCGTTGACCGCGGGCGAGCGGAGACTCACTGTTTTGCCGTTGCTGCAGCGTTGGTGCCCAATGCTCCGTTTCGATGGCGGGCCGTTTCAGTGGGTCCAGCACCGTGCACCATGACGCTTTTGGCCCTGATGCCTCGCGACCCCAAAGCGCTGGCACCCACATCACATGGGGGACGTGCCCGAGCCAGTTTGTGGTGCTTATGGGGTCTCGACCCACGGCGTTTGATACTTTCCCGTGTACCAACTCCGGTCTGGCTGGGCGGTTTTGTCGGTGTTGACCAGGAGCGGCCGCACTTCGAGCCAGCAACTATCACCGTCCTGCGCTGATCCGGCGTTCGTCAGGCTGGACGAGGGTCTCCTCATGCCTCGGGGCTGGCGTGGCAGTTCCAGCGCATGTACTGCGGCTGTATCGCGCAGTGTGGCCGGGCCGATGGTGCGCTTTTGTGTGGCGTATTGGTCGGATTTTTGTCCTCGCCAAGTTGTGTGCGTTGGGATTCTGTGTGTGGTGGAGCAGGTAACGCTTACTGTTTTTTCGGAGATCGCTTGATTAATGTCCGATGTATGCTGCATAATGAAATTCTTAAAATTGGGAGTGTTACACAATTTGTATATTCTGGCTGTGTAACAAGTTTCGTAAGTTATTGATTTATAAGGGTTTTGCGTTGACTTGATGGCTCCCCATCAGCCACCCCAAAACATACAAAACCCGCGCTTCGCAAGAGGCGCGGGTTTTTTCTTGGGCGTTTGAAGAGTGACCGAGCCGCTCAGTTCACCAGCACCAGCTTGCCCTTGACCGAGCGTGATCCCATGATCGCGTAGGCCTTGGGCAGTTCGCTCATGGGCAGGGTCTGGTCGATCACGGGTTTGATCTGACCCTTCATGTACATCGTGGCCAGGGTCTGCATCATCTGCGCGTTGGCCTGCGGTTCGCGCTTGGCGAAATCGCCCCAGAACACGCCCACGATGCTGGCACCTTTGAGCAGGGCCAGGTTCAGCGGCAGGTTGGGGATGGGGCCACTGGCAAAGCCCACCACCAGGTAACGTCCGCGCCAGGCGATGGAGCGGAACGCAGGCTCCGCAAAGTCGCCGCCGACGGGGTCGTAGATCACGTCGGGTCCTTTGCCTCCGGTCAGCCGCTTGATCTCGTCGCGCAGCGTGGTTTGCGGTGTGTGCACGCTGTAGTTGATGGTGTCGTCGGCCCCCAGCTGCTTGCACAGCGCACATTTTTCATCGCTGGACGCGGCGGCGATCACGCGCGCGCCAGCGGCCTTGGCCAGCTGAATGGCGGCCGTGCCCACGCCACCCGCGGCGCCCAGCACCAGCACGGTTTCGCCTGCTTTGAGTTGCGCGCGGTCCACCAGCGCGTGTTGCGAGGTCGCGTAGATCATGATGAAGGCCGCCGCGTCGACCGGCGGGAATCTCGATGGCAGTGGCATGCACAACGCGGCCGGTGCCAGTGTGTGGGTGCCGAAACCGCCCGTGCCGCTCAGGCAGGCCACGCTCTGGCCCACCTGCAGGTGCTGCACGCCGTCGCCCACCGCCTCGACCACGCCGGCGTACTCCGACCCTGGCACAAAGGGCAGGGGCGGCTTCATCTGGTACTTGTTCTGCACGATCAGCAGATCGGGGAAATTCAGGCTGGCCGCCTCGATCCGGATCAGCACCTCGCCGGCTTTGGGCTGCGGCGTGGGCAGTTCTTTCCAGGTCAGGGCTTCCACGCCCACAGGGTTTTCGCACAGCCAGGCTTGCATCGGGATGTCTCCTTGTTGGTTCGGGTTGGCGCGATGATAGGCAGCCGACCCGCTGGAGGCCCAGCGCTGTGTGTGCGTTTCTGTCGCGGTCGGGACCCCGGTGGACGGCGGCTGGCCCTGAGGCCTTCCACCTAAAATCGCGGCATGAAAATCCTCATCTCCAACGACGATGGCTACCAGGCGCCGGGTATCGTGGCCCTGTACGAAGCCCTCAAGGATCTGGCCGATGTGGAGGTGGTGGCACCCGAACACAACAACAGCGCCAAGAGCAATGCGCTGACGCTGCATTCGCCGCTGTACGTGCACACGGCGTCCAACGGCTTCCGTTACGTCAACGGCACGCCGGCCGACTGCGTGCACATCGCGCTGACCGGACTGTTGGGCTACAGGCCCGATCTGGTGGTTTCGGGCATCAACAACGGCGCCAACATGGGCGACGACACCATCTATTCGGGCACTGTGGGCGCTGCGATGGAGGGCTACCTGTTTGGCATCCCAGCCATTGCTTTTTCCCAGACCGAGAAGGGCTGGGCGCACCTGGACACCGCTGCGCAGAAGGCGGCCGAACTGGTCAAACAGCTGATGCCTTCGTTGCCCGATGCAGCGCAGCGCGGCGAACCCTGGCTGCTCAATGTGAACGTGCCCAACCGGCCAGCGGCCGACGTGCACGGCTTCAAGGTGGCGCGCCTGGGTCGCCGGCATGCGGCCGAGCAGGTGATCACGCAGACCAGCCCGCGCGGCGAGACCATGTACTGGATCGGCAGCGCCGGCCCGGCGAAGGACGATACCGAGGGCACGGACTTTCACGCCACCGCGCAGGGGTATGTCAGCATCACGCCGCTGCAGGTGGACCTGACCGACCACCAGCGCCTGCCGTACTGGGCGCCGTTGGCGGCGTTGCTGTCGCAGCCCAAAGGGCGGGCATGAAGCGGCTGCCTCATGGCCTGCCTTCGGGCAATCCGCCCGCGGCGCGCCCGCGCCCAGGCTTTCCTGCGCGGCTGGACACGCCGACCGCACCCGCCGCCGCGCGCCCGGGCGCACCGGTGGGCAAGCCTGCGCTGGCGACCCGTGCAGCGCCGACCACCACTGGCCTGGGCATGGATTCGCAGGCGGTGCGCGCGGCCATGGTGCGCAAGCTGCAGGCCCAGGGCGTGTCGCATCCGGCGGTGCTGGCGGCCATGAATGCGGTGGAGCGCCACCGCTTTGTTGATTCGGCGCTGGTCAACCAGGCGTACGAAGACACCAGCCTGCCCATCGGGCTGGGGCAGAAGATTTCCAAGCCCAATGTGGTGGCGCGCATGATCGAACTGCTGTGCCAGGGGCGCACCCAGAAGCTTGGGCGTGTGCTGGAGATCGGTACCGGCTGTGGCTACCAGGCCGCGGTGCTGAGCCATGTGTCACGCGAGGTGTACAGCATCGAGCGCCTGCGTGGCCTGCACGAGAAAGCGCGTGAGAACCTTCGCCCGTTCCGGCTGTCCAACGTGCACCTCCTGTTCGGCGATGGCATGGTGGGCTACGCGCAAGGCGCGCCGTACGCAGCCATCATCGCGGCGGCCGGTGGCGACGTGATTCCTCAGGCCTGGGTCGACCAGTTGGTCGTGGGGGGGCGCCTGGTGGCGCCCACGGTGAACGCCGCGGGACGCCAGAACCTGGTGGTCATCGACAAAACCGCCACCGGTGTGCTGCGCAGCGAGCTCGAGGCGGTGCACTTCGTCCCCCTAAAATCGGGGATTGCCTGACGCGGATCCCCTTGACAGGGGTGCCTTTTTGTTTTCTAGGGACCGGCCTCGACGCCGACACCCCGCATGGGAGTTTTCATGAGCACATTCCAGTTCCACGCACCCGCCACACCCGTGGTCCATCGCCGTCCCTTGTGGCGTGGCGCGATGGCACTGACGCTGCTGGCCGCGGCGTTGATCGCGACGGGCTGCGCCGGTCGCCGCCTGGCGGACCCTGCACCGGTGGAAGACAGGGGTGCCGCGGGTGGTGGTCGCAGCGCCGAGGTCAAGACCCTGCCGGGCGCCGAGAACGCCGGCAAGCCCGGCTACTACACGGTGCAACCCGGTGACACGCTGTTCCGCATCGCCCTGGACAGCGGCCAGACCTGGCGCGACGTGCAGGCCTGGAACAGCCTGGCCAATCCGAACGTGATCGAGGTCGGGCAGGTGTTGCGCGTGGCGCCGCCGGTGGGCGCCGCTGCAGCGGCCGCTTCCACAGGCGTGACCGCCGCGCCCGTGGCCAGCGCCACCGTGGTCTCGCGGCCTCTGGTCGCCACCGGCACGGCCACCGCAACGGCGGTGGTCACGCCTGCGCCGGCGCCTGCGCCGGCCGCTTCCGCCACGGTGCCGGCGGGCGACGCGGTGAACTTCATCTGGCCGGCCCAAGGCGCGGTGATCGCCAACTTCGACGAGGCCAAGAACAAGGGCGTGGCGATCGGCGGCAAGGTGGGCGACCCGGTGCTGGCCGCGGCCGACGGCCGCGTGGTTTACGCCGGTGCCGGCCTGCGCGGCTACGGCAACCTGATCATCCTCAAGCACAACAACACCTACCTCACGGCCTACGCCCACAACCAGGCGCTGCTGGTGCGCGAAGACCAGGCGGTCAAGCAAGGCCAGAAGATCGCTGAAATGGGTAGCAGCGACGCCGACCGCGTCAAGCTGCACTTCGAGGTGCGCCGCCAGGGCAAGCCGGTGGACCCGATCGCCTTTCTGCCCAAGCGCTGACCGTTTGCCATGGCCTGGCCGGTGCTGGTCTTCGACATCGAGTCGATTCCCGACATCGCCGGCCTGCGCCTGCTGCGCGACGACCCGGCCGACTGGACCGACGCACAGGTGCACGAGGCCTGGCTGGCCGAGCGCCACGCCAAGGGGCAAAGCGACTTCATGCCGCTGCACCTGCAACGGGTGCTGGTCATCAGCGTGGTGTTCCGCAACGCCGAGGGTCTGCGCGTGCACTCCTTCGTGGACCGCGACGGCCAGAGCGAAGGCAAGGTCGTGCAGGCCTTCTTCCACAGCATCGAAAAGCACCAGCCGCAACTGGTGAGCTGGAACGGCGGCGGCTTCGACCTGCCGGTGCTCCACTACCGAGGCCTGCGGCACGGCGTGGAGGCCAATCGCTACTGGGACATGGGCGAGGACGACCGCGAGCACAAGTGGAACAACTACATCAGCCGCTACCACATGCGCCATCTGGACCTGATGGACCTGCTGGCGATGTACACGCCCAAGAACAACGCGCCGTTGGACGCGCTGGCCAAGCTGTGTGGCTTTCCGGGCAAGCTGGGCATGGACGGCTCGCAGGTCTACGCGCAGTACCAGGACGGGCGGCTGGAAGACATCCGCCGCTACTGTGAGACGGACGTGATGAACACCTACCTGGTGTATTGCCGTTTCCAGAAGATGCGCGGTGGCTTCACCGCGGCGGAATACGACCAGGAAATCGCCTTCGTCAAGGACACGCTGGGCCAGCTGGCACCCACCGAGCCGCACTGGGACGAGTACCTGCGCGCCTGGGCCTGAAACCGTGTCCCCACGCTTCGCGGTTTTCTGCTCCCAGCGGGTGCAGCATCGCTTGTGAGAGATCCTGCGACGCTTCCCTGTCCTGAGACAATCGGGGCATGAGCCAAGACAGCCCCACACCACCCACCTACGTTTCCCCCTCCGCCGATCTGCCCGACGGCCAGCTGTTCATCGAATCGCTGGACATCGAAGCCCAGGGCATCGCCCACCGCCCCGACGGCAATGTGGTGTTCATCGACGGCGCGCTGCCGTTTGAAGTCGTCAGCGCTCAGGTCAACCGCAAGAAGAACAACTGGGAAGCGGCTACGCTGACCGAGATCCACCGCGAGTCGCCTCAGCGCGTGACCCCCGGCTGCCCGCACTTTGGCCTGCACGATGGTGCCTGCGGTGGCTGCAAGATGCAGCACCTGGAAGCCGGTTCGCAGGTCGCCATCAAGCAGCGCGTGCTGGAAGACAACCTCTGGCACCTGGGCAAGGTCAAAGCCGAGACGCTGCTGCGCCCCATCCAGGGCCCGAGCTGGGTCTACCGCTTCCGCGCACGCCTGTCGGTGCGCTTCGTGCACAAAAAAGGTGTGGTGCTGATCGGCTTCCACGAACGCAAGAGCCGCTACGTGGCCGACATGCAGGTTTGCCACGTGCTGCCGCCGCACGTGAGCGCCCTGCTGATGCCGATGCGCGAGCTGTTCTACGGCATGGACGCGCGCGAAACCTGCCCGCAGGTCGAGCTGGCCTGCGGTGACGACGTGACCGCGCTGGTGCTGCGCCACCTGGAGCCGCTGAGCGAGGACGACCTGGCCCGCCTGCGCGCCTTTGGTGACCGCCACGGCGTGCAGTGGTGGCTGCAGGCGAAGGGGCCGGACACGGTGAAGCTGCTCGACGAGGGTGGCCCGCTGCTGGCCTATGGCCTGCCGGACTTCGGCATCACCATGCCGTTCAAGCCCACCGACTTCACCCAGGTCAACCCGCACATCAACCGCGTGCTGGTCTCGCGTGCGCTGCGCCTGCTGGGCGCAAAGCCACACGAGCGCGTGATCGACTGGTTCTGCGGTCTGGGCAACTTCACCCTGCCGATTGCCACCCAGGCGGGCGAGGTGCTGGGCATTGAGGGCAGCGAAACCCTGGTGGCCCGTTCGTGCGAGAACTGGTCGGCCAACCAGCACGGGCGTGCCACGCCGATGGCGCCCACGCGCTTCGTGGCGCGCAACCTGTTCGAGATGACGCCCGGTTTGCTGGTGGCCGATGGCCGAGCTGACAAGTGGCTGGTGGATCCGCCGCGCGAAGGCGCCTTCGCGTTGTCCAAGACCCTGGCCGACCTGCACCAGCAGCCCGAGCTGCGCGGTGATTGGACACCGCCCAAACGCATCGTTTACGTGAGCTGCAACCCGGCCACGCTGGCGCGCGACGCCGGCCTGCTGGTGCACCAGGCGGGTTACCGTTGCACGGCGGCGGGGGTGGTGAACATGATCCCGCACACCGCGCACGTGGAGAGCATGGCGGTGTTCGAGCTGGCCGATCCGGCCTGACCTGAGCGGCCCGGGGGCCGGGCCTCAGGATTTGTGGGTCTTCTTGGCGTTCGGGTCGGCCTCGGCTTCGCCGTGGCCCTTGTCGCTCGCAGGGTTCTGCGACTTGTCTTCGGCGCCGGCCTCTGCCGGTGGTGCGGGTGGCGTGGGCGTGAAGGGCATGCCCACGATCTCGTTCTCGCGCATGTAGGCGTCCATTTCCTTCCAGCCGGCGAACACGGCAGCTTTGCCGGCCTTGGGGTTGGAGCGGAAGCAGTCTTCCACGCTGCGCACCGCGTGGCGGCAGGCGCTGCCGATGGCCTTGCCCTCGGCTTCCTTCTTCTCGGCCGCTTGTGCGGCGGTTTCGATGCCCAGCGCATCGCAGCCGGTCAGCAGGGCACTGGCGGCGGCGAGCAGGGCGATGAGAAGGGTGTGGCGGCGCATGGCAGAAGGTCCGGTTTGAACCTTGTTTCGGCCGTTGGCGCGCCAACTTGATGCCTCCTTGGTGTGTGCCCTTGCCTGCAGACGCAAAAAAAGGGGGCCAAACGGCCCCCTTTTGTCAGACGGGTGCGTGCTGCGTTCAGTCGCGTTCACCACCAAAGATGCCCAGCAGCGCCAGCAGGCTCTGGAAGATGTTGAACAGATCGAGGTACACCGCCAGCGTGGCGCTGATGTAGTTGGTCTCGCCGCCGTCCACGATGTTCTTCAGGTCGTACAGCAGGTAGGCGCTGAAGATCACGATGGCCAGGGTGGCGATGGTGGCGAACATGGCCGTGCTGCCCACGAACACGTTGATGACGCCGCCGATCATGAGCGCCAGGGCGCCGATGAACAGCCACTTGCCCATGCCCGAGAGGTCGCGCTTGATGACCGTCGACAGGCTGGCCATGACGACGAACACGCCGGCGGTGCCACCGAAAGCGGTCATGATCAGGTCGCTGCCGTTCTTGAAGCCCAGCACCATGGCCAGCATGCGCGAGAGCATCAGGCCCATGAAGAAGGTGAAGGCCAACAGCACTGGCACGCCGGCGGCCGAGTTTTTGGTTTTCTCGATGGCGAACATGAAGCCGAAGGCGCCGCCCAGGAACACGATCAGGCCCAGGCCGCCGGTCAGGCCAGCCGTGATGCCGGTCTGCACACCGATCCAGGCGCCCAGCACGGTGGGCAGCATGGACAGCGCCAGCAGCCAGTAGGTGTTGCGCAGCACCTTGTTGCGCTGCAGGGCCGAACCGGAGGCGGCGGTGCCGAAGCGGCCGCTGGTGTCAAAAGGCTGGTTCATGGGGTTCTCCTGTGGTGGTGAGCGCTGGTCGGCACGGGCCTTGCAGCGGTTGGGGCGGATTGTAGGTGGGCCCGGCGGCGCCTGCACCGCGGCGCTGTTTGGCCGCACCAGGGTGGCGACAATGCTGACCGCCGTGCACCCAATTCCTGCGTTAAGGTGGCGGCCTCCGTGCCGTTGCACCGCCCTGTGTGCGCCGCTTGGCCCGTTCAGATCCCCTGTTTCAGAAAGAAGTTCATGAAAACCAAAGCCGTTCTCGAAGCCGCCGATATCAAGCTGATCGCCGCCGCCGCCGAAGCCGAAGCCCTGAAAAACCAGTGGGCCGTGACGATTGCCATCGTCGACGATGGGGGCCACCTGCTGTGGCTGCAGCGCATGGACGGCGCCGCGCCGCTGTCGGCCCACATCGCCCCGGCCAAGGCCCACACCTCGGCGCTGGGCCGCAAGGAGAGCAAGGGCTACGAAGACGTGATCAACCAGGGTCGCACCGCGTTCCTGAGCGCTCCGGTCGTGGCCGGCATGCTCGAAGGTGGCGTGCCCATCATGAAAGACGGCCAGTGCATCGGCGCGGTGGGCGTGAGTGGCGTGAAGTCGTCGGAAGACGCGCAGATCGCGCGGGCCGGCATCGCGGCCATCGGGCTGTGAATCGCGGAAAAAAGTGACTGGCTACCGGGGCGATAAGCCCCCTGGCTGGCCCAAAAACGACGCTCGGAGAGGGTGAGGTCTCCGGGTCGCCCCACGATGAAAAACTACTTGGTCAGGATCAGCTTGCCCTGACGCGTGGCCTGCAGGCGGTAGAGCGATCCGTTGTGCGCGATGGCCACGGCGTTCTGGCCGCGCAGCAGGTCCTGGCTGTCCAGCAGGTGCGGCGCACCCGGTGGGTTCGCTTCAGGGGTCTGGGCCGCGGCCGGTTGGTTCGGTCTGGTCGTGGCGGTGTCCATGCGGTGCTCCGGGATCGTGTCGGGTTGGGCAGGCATCACGGCGTGGTCGGTTCGGTGACGAAGCCGATCTTGCGCACGCCGGCGCGCTGGGCCGCGGCCATGGCCAGCGCCACGCGCTCGTAGCGAACCGCCTTGTCGCCGCGGATGTGCAGCTCCGGTTGCGGTTCCTGGGCGGCTGCGGCCGTCAGGCGCTGTTCGAAGTCAGCGTCTTCAACCCGTGCGTCGTTCCAGAAGTAGGCGCCATCGGCGGCCACCGACAGGCGGATGTTCTCGGGCTTGTCCAGCAACCTCTGGTTGCTCGTCTGCGGCAGCTCGATGTTGACCGAGTGTTTGATCACCGGCACGGTGATGATGAAGATGATGAGCAGCACCAGCATGACGTCGATGAACGGGATCATGTTGATCTCGCTGAGCATCTGGTCGCTGTCGTCCTGGGTTCCGATGGCCATGGTCTTGTCCTCGTGAAAATCAGGCCTTCTTCATCGGCAGCACCTTGGCATCACCGCCCACGGTGACGCGGGCGCCGGTGACAAAGTAGGCGTGCAGGTCGTTGCCAAAGCGGTTGAGGCGGTGCGTCAGCCCCTTGTTGCCGCGCACCAGGGCGTTGTAGCCCAGCACCGCCGGGATGGCGACCAGCAGGCCCAGTGCGGTCATGATCAGCGCTTCGCCGATGGGCCCGGCCACCTGGTCGATGCTGACCTGGCCGGCCGCACCGATGCCCAGCAGCGCATGGTAGATGCCCCAGACGGTGCCGAACAGGCCCACGAACGGGGCGGTGGAGGCGATGGAGGCCAGCACCGTCAGGCCGCTCTGGGCGCGGGCGGTGAAGTCGTCCAGGCTGTTGCGCAGGGCGCGTTCCACCCAGTCGCTCAGGTCCAGGCTGTCGTGCAATTGAGGGCGCGCCTGCCCGTCCTTGTGCAGGAGGTGGCGGGTCGCTTCGCGCCCTTCCATGGCGAGGGCGCGGAAGGGGTTGCCCGGCTCGTTGCCCAGCTTGGCCAGGCCCTCGGCAAAGTCGGCGCTGTGCCAGAAGCTTTCGCAGGCCTTGGCCTGCCGGCGTTGCGCGCGCTGGTCCAGGGCTTTCCACAGGATGATGATCCAGGTGGTCAGCGACATGAGCAGCAGCGCCAGCGCCACGGTGCGGGTGACGGCGTCACCCTGGGTCCAGACGTGGGCGATGCCCGAAGAGGCGAGTTGGGGTTCCATGGCGGGGATTCCTGAGGCGAGAAAGAGGGACGGTTTATTCGAGGATGAAGTGGATGGGCACGTTGAACCACATCGCCTCTGCCGCACCGGCGCGCTTGCCGGGCACATAGCGCCACTTAAGCACGGTTTGCAGGGCGGCCTGGTCCAGGCGCTCGTAGCCGCTGGAGGTGCGGATTTCGGCTCGGGTGGCGGTGCCGTTGGCTTCGATGAAGGCGCGCACCACGACTTTGCCTTGCTCACCCAGGCGCTTGGACAGCGGCGGGTAGGGCGGGGGCGGGTTGTTGAGGTAGTCGGCGCTGCTCGACGGCAGTTCCACCCGGGCCGGCGCCGCCGGAGCGGGGGGCGCTGGCGGCGCGGCCGGTTCGGCAGCGGCGACTGTCGTCACGGGCGGGGCCGGTGGCTGCGGTTCGGTCGTGCCGGTAGGGGCCAGGGGCGCGGGAGTGGGCGTGGCAACGGCCACGGGCTGCGGAGCGGGCTGGGCCAACGGTGGGGGCGACGGTGCCGCTTTGGGGGCAGCGGCCGGGCGCGCTTGGGGCGGTGGCGGTGTGGGCGTCACCTGAGGCTGTGGCGGCTGGATGACCTCGGACAGCACCGACACCGGTACCACCAGTTCGACCGCGCGGCGCAGCAGCCCGGCCTGCAAGGCCCACAGGCCCAGCAGATGAAGGCCGGCCACGGCGATCACGATGGGAAGACGGCGGTCCATGCGGGCTAGGGTGGTCCGGGCCGGGTGGGGCCCTGGTGTGGGGAGCGCAAGCGCTGCACTGGCGGAGGACATAGTGTAGAGAGGGCCGGGGAGGGTTCGGTGAGGCCGGGACGCTCAGGTCATTTGCGAAAGACCCAGCAGAGCGCGCCCAGCAACAGCGCCAGGCTGCCACCCAGTGTGGACAGGGTTTGAAGAACCATGAATACCTCCTGCGTTGGTGATCGGGCTGTCCGTCATGGCTTGAATTATAAATGCGAATCCTTCGCATTTGAGAAAAAATTCGAAAATGAATGAGATGGCTGATCAGGTGCGCGTGGGCTGGTGCAGCACCGAGGCTGCATCGCTCAGCTGACGGCAGCCACACAGCGCCATGGCGATCTCCAGCTCGTCGCGCAACAGCCGCAGCACATGGGCCACGCCCTCTGCGCCACCGTTGGCCAGGCCGTGCAGGACGGGCCGGCCCACCAGCACCGCCGACGCGCCCAGCGCCATGGCCTTGAGCACGTCGGTGCCGCGGCGGATGCCGCCGTCCACCAGCACGGGCAGCGCGCCGTCCACCGCCTGCACCACGGCGGGCAGCAGCTCGGCGGTGGGGGGCAGGGTGTCCAGCGTGCGACCGCCGTGGTTGGACACGATGACCCCGGCCGCGCCGTGTTCCATGGCCAGCCGCGCGTCGGCCGGGTGGGTGATGCCTTTGAGCAGCACCGGCAGGCGGGTGACGGAGCGCAGCCAGGCGATGTCGGCCCACGTGGGGGCGCGGGTGAGCAGGTTGTCGAACAGGGCGCTCTGGCCGGGTTGCAGAACGGCGGCAGGCGGTGTGTGCAGGCCTTGCAGGTTGACCGCCGACACGCCGGGCGGCAGCGCGAAGCCGGCGCGCCGCTCCCGGTCGCGCACCCCGCTGACCGGGGCGTCCACCGTGAGCACCAGTGCTTCGTAGCCGGCGGCTTCGGCGCGCTGCACCAGGTCGCGCGTGAAACCGCGGTCGGGCTGGAGGTAGAGCTGGAACCACAGCGGTCCGCGGTCGGCGTCGCTCAGCACCAGCCGGGCCACGTCTTCCAGCGGTGTGCTGGCCTGGGTGCTGAGCACCAGACCTGCCCCCAGGGCCGCAGCCGCGAGCGCGGTGGCCCGTTCACCGTCCGGGTGGGCCAGGCGCTGGTGGGCCATGGGCGCCACCAGAAGAGGGTGGGTCAAGGTGCGGCCGAGCAGGCGCACGCGGGTGTGGCCGCCCGCCAGTGGGCGCAGCACGCGGCTGGCAAGCTTCAGCTGCTGCCAGGCCTGCACGTTCGCGCGCAGGGTGGTTTCATCGGCCGCTCCACCGTTGAAGTACGCCCACGTGGCCGCGTCCAGGCGCCGGGCAGCCAGGGCTTCGTGGTCGGCCAGGTTGCCGGGGGTTGTGGTGGGCGTGTGAGCACTCATGTGCTGGCCCACATGCGCAGCAGGTTGTGGTACGTGCCGGTCAGGGCGGTGGTTTCGGCGGTCTCGCCGTGGCGCTGGCGCAGGGCCAGCAGGTTCATGTCCAGGTCGTACAGCAGGCGACGCTGCTCGTCGCTGCGCACCATGCTCTCGATCCAGAAAAAGGAGGCGATGCGGGTGCCGCGGGTGACCGGCGTGACCTCGTGCAGGCTGCTGCCCGGGTAGAGCACGGCATGACCGGCGGGCAGCTTCACGCGCTGGGTACCGTAGGTGTCGTGGATGGTCAGTTCGCCACCCTCGTATTCGTCGGGCTCGCTCAGGAACAGCGTGCAGGAAACGTCTGAGCGCACCCATTCTTGTGAGCGTTTGGAGTGCATCACCGCGCCGTCGATGTGGGCGCCGTAGGCCGGGAAATCCGGCCGGTACCGGTTGAACAGGGGGTTGAAACAGCGGCGCGGCAACGCCGCCGAGAAGAACAAGGGGTGGCGCTGCACCGCCGCCAGCACCTGCGCCTGCAGCGCCCGGGCCACCGGCGAGTCTTGCGACAGCTGTTCGTTGCGCTTGACGGCCACCGCCTGCGGGCCGGCGCTGGTCCGCCCGTCGATCCAGAGCGAGGGATCGGCCAGCTGGTCGCGCATGGCGCGCACCTCTTCTTTGCTCAGGATCTGGGGCAGTTGCAGCAGCATGGTCAGAACACGGTCTTGACCGAGAGCATCAGCTTGCGTGGCGCGCCCGGCGTGTAGAAACCGCGGTACAGGGCGTCCGCGTAGAGCTTGTCGGTGATGTTGCTCACGTTGAATTTGACGGTGGTCTTTTCGTCCACGACGTACTCGACCATGCCGTCCCAGACGGTGAAGGCGGACGCCAGCACCGTGCGAGCGCCCTCGGGGTTCTGCTCGCCGCGGTAGGTCATGCCCAGGCCGATGCGCCATTGCGGCGCCACCCGGTAAGTGCTCCACAGGCTCAGGCTGTGCTTGGGCGTGAGAGCCGGGCGGTCGCCCTGCACCTGCGCGCCGGTGCCGGTGGCCGACAGGGCCACGTTGCTCTGGTCGATCCGGGCACTGGGGATCCAGGTGTGGTTGTAGAACACCTCCCAGTCGGGCGTGATGCGGCCGGCCGCGCTCAGCTCCACCCCGGTGGCGTGGCGCTTGCCCGACAGCAGGGCCTGAGTCGCGGCGCTGTCCGGGTCGGTGTTGCGTTCGTTGTATTTCTCCGAGCGGAACAGCGCCGCGTTGAGGGTCGCGCGGTTGTCGAACAGGTCCCACTTGGCGCCGATCTCGACGTTGCGGCTCTTTTCCGGCGGGGTGTTGCCCAGCTTGGCGTTGGTGCCACCGGTGGCGAAGTTGCCCAGCGCGAACTGGTAGGTGTCGGCGGAGGTGTTGTAGGACTGTCCGAACGACACGTAGTAGGAAGACGCTTCGTCGGGCTGGAAGAGCGCGCCGATGCGGGGGCTCCACAGGTTTTCCGACAGCTCGTCCTGGTTGCCGGCGGTGTCCTGGTAGCTGGCCTTGAAATGGTCAAAACGCAGCCCGCCGACGAGCTTGATGCTCGACGTGACGGACACCACGTCCTGCACGTAGAGGCCCAGGCTCTTGGAGTCGAAGGTGTTGAGCGGCGGCTCGCCGCGGGTGTCGGCGCGCCAGTCGCCATCGTTGGGGGTGCCCACCGTGGTCGTCAGGCCGGACGCGGTGCCGCCAAAGCTGTTGTTGCGGTTCGCGTCTTCGACTGTCAGGTCCACGCCCGCGGTCAGGTGGTGCCCAAGGCCACCACTTTTGAACTTGTTGCTGTAGTCACTTTGAACCTGTGTGATGTCGCTCTGCCCGTAGCGACCCTTCGAGTTTCTGCCCAGCACCGTGCTGGCGGTGGGCGGGTTGGTCAATGAAACAGCCGTCCCGTCGGGTTGCAGGCTGGCATTGGCCCACCCGATGGCGCTGACCCAGAGATCCCGTTCGTAGGTGCCGTGGCGGACCGTGGTCTGCAGCTCTTCCTGAGCGCTGAAGCGGTGCTTGTGTCCCAGCGACAAGGTGGTTTGTTCCGACTTCTGGTAGTCGCTGGCCAGGCCGTAGTAGTTCTTGGCCGGCAACACCGGCACGATGGTGCGGGGGGTGGTGGTGGCGTCGCCCGTCTGCAGCCAGGGGTGGTTGTAGTTGGGGCGCTCGGTGGTGCTCAGGTGGTACAGGTCCACCGAGAACTCGTCCCGTTCGCCAATGCCGGTGCGCCAGCCGGCGGCCAGACCTTTGCGGTCGTCCTGGGCGCCCCAGTTGTCGGCGTCCTGGACCATCGCATTCACGCGCACTGCGCTGTTGTCGCTGAGCTGCTGGTTCAGGTCGGCCTGCACGCGCTTGTGACCACCGCTGCCGACCGTCAACTCCGTTTCATAGCGGTCCATCAGGAACGGCTGCTTGGTCACCTGGTTGATGACGCCGCCGGTCGAGCCCTTGCCGAACAGCATGGACGCCGAGCCTTTGAGCACCTCCACACGGTCGGTGGCGAAGGTGTCGCGGGTGATCAGCTGGGCTTCGCGCTGGCCGTCTCGGTAGATGTCGCCGCTCTGGCCCAGCGAGAAGCCTCGCAGACGCACGTCTTCCTCACCGGTTTCGCCGGCCAGGAAGGTGATACCCGCGGTGGTCTTGAGCACGTCGCGGAAGTTGTCCAGGTTGCGGTCGTCCAGCAGCTTTTCGGTCATGACCGTGACGTTCTGAGGGATGTCGCGCAACGGCTGCTGACCTTTGCCGATGGTGGTCTGGGTGGCGCGGAAGGTGTTTTTGGCCTTGATTTCTTCGGGGTCCGCCTGCTCCCTGACCGTCACGGTCTTGAGCGTGGTCTCGGCCGGGCTCGCCGTGGTCGCTTGGGCGAAGGCGTTCACGGAACCGGCCAGCAGCATGGCGCCCAGCGGCAACATGGCGAAGGGGGCGGCGGGCGAGGGCTGGGCTTGCACCGGGGTGCGGCGGGATGTCAGGCGTCGGGACATGGTGGCAGTGAGTCGATGGGTTGTCGGCTGGCTGCAACGGATGGACGCTGTGGCTGGCTGGGGTGCTCAGTATATTGCAAATGCGAATAATTCGTAAACAATGTGTTGCGAAAGGTTGTACAGCGGCTGCGGTCACGGTGCGCGGTGTACGGTGCGTTCGCTGCTCCCAAACGGGCGCGACACCCGTTGACCTGGGTCATGGCGCTGCCGATGCGGGTGCCTAGCATTGATGGAGATCTGCTGCGTTGCAGCACAAAAGCTATAGGGTGAATAGTGACTATCAATGTCTAAAAACGATAGATCTCAACTATGATTCGCCCCGTTGCGTTCAACGCATCGCCTTCTCCCGGTTCCTCAATCCCAACCTGTTAGGAAAAACCATGTCCCTGATCAACACCCAAGTCCAACCGTTCAAGACCACCGCTTTCGTCAACCGTGCCGGCAAGGGCGAGTTCATCGAAGTGACCGAGCAGTCCCTCAAGGGCAAGTGGTCCGTGCTGATCTTCATGCCGGCCGCTTTCACCTTCAACTGCCCGACCGAGATCGAAGACGCCGCCGACAACTACGCCGAGTTCCAGAAGGCCGGCGCCGAGGTCTACATCGTCACCACCGACACCCACTTCTCGCACAAGGTGTGGCACGAGACCAGCCCCGCCGTGGGCAAGGCTAAGTTCCCCCTGGTCGGCGACCCGACGCACACCCTGACCAACGCCTTCGGCGTGCACATCGCCGAAGAAGGCCTGGCCCTGCGCGGCACCTTCGTGGTGAACCCCGACGGCATCATCAAGACGATGGAAGTGCACTCCAACGAGATCGCCCGTGACGTCAAGGAAACCCTGCGCAAGCTCAAGGCGGCCCAGTACACCGCCGCCAACCCCGGCCAGGTTTGCCCGGCCAAGTGGAACGAAGGCGCCAAGACGCTGACCCCGTCGCTGGACC
>NZ_JBPCSJ010000239.1:0-3627 GCF_051007235.1 Hydrogenophaga sp.
ACGACGCGCAGCGCTGGGAAGACCTGACCCGGCGCCCGCACGGCATCATCCTGGTGACCGGTCCCACCGGTTCGGGCAAGACCACCACGCTCTACGCCACGCTCAAGCGCCTGGCCACCGAAGAGGTGAACGTCAGCACGGTGGAAGACCCGATCGAAATGATCGAGCCCGCCTTCAACCAGACCCAGGTGCAGCCCCACCTGGACCTGGACTTTGCCCAAGGCCTGCGGGCCCTGATGCGCCAGGACCCGGACATCATCATGGTTGGCGAGGTGCGCGACCTGGCCACCGCCGAAATGGCGGTCCAGGCCGCGCTGACCGGCCACCTGGTCTTCACCACCCTGCACACCAACGACGCGCCCAGCGCCGTCATGCGGCTGATGGAACTGGGCATCCCGCCCTACCTCATCAATGCCACCGTGCTGGGCGTGCTGGCGCAGCGCCTGGTGCGCACCCTGTGCCCGGCCTGCCGCGTGCGCGAGGACGAATCCGCCACCGCCGCGTCCAGCCTGGCGCTGGCCGAACTGGTCAAGCCCTGGAAGGTGACCGGTGGCTACCGGCCCTACAAGCCGGTGGGGTGTGTGGATTGCCGCATGACCGGTTTCCGCGGCCGCATGGGCCTGTACGAGCTGCTCACCGTGACAGAAGCCTTCAAGGACAAGGTCAGCCGCGAGCCGCAGATGGAAGCGCTGCGCCGCCAGGCCGTGGCCGACGGCATGCGGCCGCTGCGCCTGGCCGGGGCCGCACGCGTGGCCGAAGGGCAGACCACGCTCGACGAGGTGCTGGCCACCACCCCGCCGGTCACGGGCTAGGGTGCCCCCGCAGCAGGCCAGGCCGAAGCGGCAAAACTTCACCCGTGGCTTATATTTGAGCCCCGGGCCTGCGCTGCAGGCCAACCCCCGGACCTGCTCACCATGATCCCCATCAAGACCGAATCGGCCTGGCGCGGCACCGCCGACTGCCGCAGTTGCGGCATTCGCGACATGGTGCTGTTCGCCGACCTGCACGAGGACGACTTCAAGCTCATCCACGCCCCCATCGATGACCTGGAGTACGCGGTCGGTCAACCCGTGGTGCGCCTGGGCGAGACGGCCACCTCGCTCTACACCCTGCGCAGCGGCATGATCAAGCTGGTGCGCAACACGGTGGACGGGCGCCAGCGCATCGTGCGTGTGCTGCGCTCGGGTGACGTGGTGGGCCTGGAAGCGCTGATGGGGCCGACCTACGAGTCCGACGCCGTCGCGCTGACCAGCATCAAGGTCTGCCGCCTGCCGCTGCAGGTGATCCAGCGCCTGAACCGCGAGACGCCGCGCCTGCACCAGCGCCTGCTGGAGAAGTGGCACCGCAGCCTCAAAGAGGCCGACGACTGGCTGGCCGAACTCAACTTCGGTAACGCCCGCCAGCGCGTGGCCGGGCTCATCCTCAAGATGCGTTCGACGTCCGACGCCGCCCTCGTCACACTGTTCTCGCGCGAAGACATGGGCGCCATGCTCGACCTCAAGCTCGAGACCGTCAGCCGCACCCTCTCGGCGTTCGAGCGGGAAGGACTCATCGAGCCCGTGGACAAACAGGGGCGCCTGTACCGCGTGGTGGATGCCGAGCGGCTGGTGGCGCCCAAGCCCGGCGCCGAGTGAGCCCGCCAGCGAGGTGACAGCCGGTTGACGCACGGCTGCCGATAATGGGGCGGATGTCCAGCGCCTCTACCCCGTCCCATCCCCACCTCGCCTCCGGCTTGCTGCTCGCCAGCGCCGGCTCCATCGCTTTTTCGGGCAAGGCCATCATCGTCAAGCTGGCCTACCGCCACGGGGTGGACGCGGTCACGCTGATCATGTACCGCATGCTGTTCGCGCTGCCGCTGTTCCTGGCGCTGGCCTGGTGGGCCAGCCGTGGCAAGCCACCGCTCACGCGCAAAGATTGGCTGGGCATCCTGGGCCTGGGGTTCACCGGTTACTACCTGGCGAGTTTTCTGGACTTCTGGGGCCTGCAGTACATCAGCGCCAGCCTGGAGCGGCTGATCCTGTACCTCAACCCCACGCTGGTGCTCATCCTGGGCTGGGTGCTGTACCAGCGCCGCATCACGCCCCTGCAAGGCGTGGCCATGGCGGTCAGTTATGCGGGGGTGCTGCTGGTGTTCGGTCACGAGGCCGACTTTGCCGGGCCCAACGCCGCGCTGGGCGCGCTGCTGGTGTTCGGCAGCGCCATCAGCTACGCGATCTACCTGGTTTACAGCGGCGAACTCGTCAAGCGCCTGGGGTCCATGCGCCTGGTGGGGCTGGCCACCAGCGTGGCCTGTGCGCTGTGTCTGCTGCAGTTCGTGCTGCTGCGCCCGCTGGAAGCGGCCACCACGGTGGCGCCCGAGGTGGTCTGGCTCTCGGTGCTCAACGCCACGCTGTGCACCTTCGCGCCCGTCCTCATGGTGATGATGGCCATCGAACGCATCGGCGCCGGCCTGGCCGCGCAGACCGGCATGATCGGGCCCATGTCCACCATTGCCATGGGGGTGCTGATCCTGGACGAGCCGTTCAACGGCTGGATCGTCGCGGGCACGGTGCTGGTGGTGTCGGGGGTGTTCCTGGTGACGCGTTTTGGCGCGACCAGCGCGGCGAAATGACTTTTTGAATCGGAGACGTTCATATGGATTTCGGCATCAAGGGCAAATGGGCGCTGGTCTGCGGCGCGAGCAAGGGGCTGGGCCTGGGCTGCGCGCAGGCGCTGGCGGGCGAGGGCGTGCACGTGGTGATGGTGGCGCGCGGGCGTGAGGTGCTGGAGGCCTCGGCCGCCGCGCTGCGCCTGGCTTCGCCCGGCGGGCAGGTGATCGCGGTCGCGGCCGACATCACCACGCCCGAAGGCCGTGCCGCGGCGTTCGCGGCACCGGGTGGCCCGGGCACGGCGTTCGACATCGTGGTCACCAACGCGGGTGGCCCGCCGCCGGGCGATTTCCGCAACTGGGACCGCGAGGCCTGGATCAAGGCCGTGGACGCCAACATGCTCACCCCCATCGAGCTCATCAAGGCCACGGTGGACGGCATGGCCGCGCGCGGCTTCGGTCGCATTGTCAACATCACCAGCAGCGCGGTGAAGGCACCGATCGACATCCTGGGCCTGTCCAACGGGGCGCGCAGCGGGCTGACGGGCTTCGTGGCCGGCGTGGCGCGCAGCGGCATCGCGGCGCGGGGCGTGACCATCAACAACCTGCTGCCCGGCAAGTTCGACACCGACCGCATCGCCGCCACGCTCAAGGGCGCGTCCGAGAAGACCGGCAAGCCGGTGGAAGAACTGCGCCGCCAGCAGCAGGCGCAGATCCCCGCCGGCCGTTACGGGAACCCGCAGGAGTTTGGCGCCATTTGCGCCTTTCTTTGCAGCCAGCAGGCTGCCTACATGACGGGGCAGAACGTGCTGGCCGATGGCGGGGCTTACCCAGGCACTTATTGAGGCTCCCCCCGCGCCGCAGGCGGCGCGGGGGGTTACCGTCGTGTCGTCACGAAAATGCCGCCGACGATCAGCACGAAACCGGCCAGGTGGTACAGCCGTGGCGGCTCGCCCAGCAGCGTGGCCGACATGAGCGCCGCGAACAGCGGCGTGAGGTTGTTGAAGAAGCCAGCCACCGTGGGGCCGACGCGCGCCACA
>NZ_JBPCSJ010000240.1:0-4634 GCF_051007235.1 Hydrogenophaga sp.
CGACCTGGCCCAGGTCACGCTCATCGAGGCCGGCGACGCGCACCGCACGCGCCACCTCGAATGGCTGACGTGGCAGCGCTGGCTGGACCACTTCGCGCCCGCTGGCGGCGGCACGGCGCGCGGCAAAGCCAAGGCCCGGCTCACGCCACAGCGCTGGCTCTACTTCAACTACGCCAGCCAGATCGTGCAGGCGGCCCTGACCGGCCAGGGCGTGGCACTGGCGCGCCTGCCGCTGGTGGCCGAGAGCCTGGCCAACGGCGACCTGATCGAACCCTTGCCGCAGATGCGGCTGGACTCACCGCTGGTGTACTGGCTGGTGGTTGCGCCGCGCAGCGTGGTGCGTCCCGAGGTCAAGGCCTTCTGCGACTGGCTGCTGCGCGAAGCCGAGCGCACCCGGCAGGCCATTGGCGAGGTGCCGGACCCGGACACGGTGGATCATATGGATTAACCCCCCTGCGCCGCTGCGCGCCCCTTGCAGGCCGCAGCATCGTCAGAGACGATGCATCCTCAGGCTGTCCAAGCCTGCGCAGGTAGGCTTGGAGCCGCGGCCCTCGGCCCCCCAGCGGGACCACGCCTGTGGCCGGGCAAAGCCCGTTCCACGGCGTGTGCTGGAACAGGCACTGCCGCCGTCAACGTTTTTGGCGCCCTCTGCGTCCTCTCACTCAGGCACACTGCGCCGCTTTCCTTTTGCATCCATGAGCCATTCCGCCCAACACGCCGCCGGCAACCTGCGCAGCATCGTCAACATGCTGCTGGCGATGATGTTTTTCTCGCTCATGGACGCGGTGCTCAAGACCTTGTCGGCGCACTACCCGCCGCTGCAAATGGCCTGTCTGCGCGGCCTGACTGCGCTGCCGCTGGTGCTGGCCTGGATCCAGTGGCGCCGCGGCTGGGGCCGGCTGCGCCAGCTGCGCTGGTCGCTGCACATCCTGCGCGGCTGCCTGGGCATCACCATGCTGGCGCTGTTCACGCGCGGTGTGAGCGAGCTGCCGCTGTCGTCCACTTACACGATCTTCTTCATCGCGCCGCTGCTGATCACGGCGCTGTCGGTGCCGGTGCTCAAGGAACGTGTGCCCAGGGCCCACTGGTGGGCGATCGGGGTCGGTTTCATCGGTGTGCTGGTGGCCATCCAGCCCAACAGCGGCGACCTGCAGGCAGGCTTTGCCACCACCGGCGGCATCGCGGTGATGACCGCGGCCCTCTGCTACGCGGTGGCCGCCGTGGCCGGCCGGCTGCTCAGCCGCACCGACAGCAGCGAAGCCATGATCCTGACCATGATGGTGTTCATGACGGTGGGCGGCGGCCTGCTGGCGGCGCCGGGCTGGAAGCCGGTGTCGCTGGACCATGCGGGCCTGCTGCTGGCCCTGGCCATCACCGGTTTTCTGGGCCAGCTGACCATCAACGAAGCCTTCCGCCATGGTCAGGCCAGCGCGGTCGCTCCGTTCGAATACTCGGCCCTGGCCTGGGGTGTGGCGCTGGACTGGCTGGTCTGGCAGACCCTGCCCGAAGCCCACACCTGGCTGGGCGCCGCCATCATCGTCGGCAGCGGGTTGTACCTGGTGCGACGCGAAAAACGCATCAGCGAAGTGCACGCCAACGCCGAGCATCCGTAGCAAAGCCTGTCCTGGGGCACCAGGCCACATCAAACCAGAAAGCCTCCGGAGAAGGTGCTGCGTCCAGGGCACCCGTGGAACCGGCTTCGCCGGGCCACAGGGTGCGTCCCCCTCGAAGCGCCGCAGGCGCGCCACAGAGGGGGAAGCAGCGTCAGCCGCGCAGGGGGTGCGTCACTTCACCGGCCACATCACCCCCGTGTCCGCGAGGATCGCGTCCAGCGGTACGTCGTGCGGCTCGGGCTTCAGGTCGGGCACGTAAGCAAAGTCGTAGCCCAAGCCCACGGTGAAAGGCTTGGGCTGCAGACTGGCGAGCGTGCGGTCGTAGAAGCCGCCGCCGTAGCCCAGGCGGTAGCCACCCGGTCCGTAACCCACGCAGGGCACGAAGATCAGCGTCGGCTGCACGATCTCGGTGTCCTTGGGCTTGGGGATGCCGTAGGCGTCCTCTTCCATCGGGCAGCCCGGGTACCAGGTGTAGAAGGTCAGCGTCTTGTCGACCTTGTTGACCACCGGCAGGCCGATGCGCCGGTGCTGCTGCGCGCCCTGCGCGTCTTCTTCCAGCCCGGCTTCCTGCCAGCGGAACAGCGCGGGCAGCGGATCGAATTCGCCCTTGATCGGCCAGTAGGCGCCGATCACGGTGTCGGGCCGGTGGATCAGCCAGACCCGCATCACGCGCTGCAGCAGGTCGTTGCGCCAGGCGCGGTCGGCCAGGGCCTGGCGCTTGGCGATCAGTTGCTGGCGCCAGGCCGCCTTGGAGCCGGGTTCCGGTGCGGGTTTAGGGGAACTCTGGCCGTCTTTGCTGTCCATAATCAAACCATGAATCCTGTGATCGCCAAACGAGGTCTCTTGTCCATTATGGCCGTGCTGCTGGTGCAGAGCGTGGCCTGGGCGCAACCGGCCGCCGACACCGCGCTGCTGGACATGCGCGAAGCCTTCCGCCGCAACAACGCGCCCACCCTCACAGCCCTGCTGCCGCGCGTGCGCGGCCACCAGCTCGAGCCCATGGCCCGTTACTGGGAAGCGCGGGCCCGGCTGGACACCGCCAGCCCGGCCGAGATGCGCGAAGCCCTGGACAGCATGGCCGGCACCTACTGGGAAGACCGGCTGCGCAACGACTGGCTGCTGCGCCTGGGCCAGCAACGCGACTGGCCCACCTTCGAAGCCGAGCTGCCGCGCTTTCGCATGAACGACGACCGGCAGGTGCAGTGCTACGCCCTCATGCTCAACGCCGTGGCCAAGCGCCAGCCGGCCGACGCGCTGGGCCGGCAGGTGGCCGAGCTCTGGCTGGCCCAGCGCGAGGCCGACGAGGGCTGCGCCACCGCCGCCAAGGCCTTTGTCGACAGCGGCCATCTGGGCACCGAATGGGTGTGGCGGCGCGCCCGCCTGGCCATGGAAACCGGCCGTACCCGCGCGGTGACGCAGGCCGTGGCCATGGTGGACGCCGACGCACTGCCCATGGTCAACGCCATCGCGGCCAACCCGGCCCGCTACCTGGACGAGAAGATCACCGCCATCCGCCCGCGCACCAAGGAGCTGGTGACGCTGGCCATCATCAAGCTGGCCGATGCCAACCCCGAAGCCGCCGCGCAGGAGCTGGACCGCACGCGCTGGAAAGCGCAGCTCACGCAGGAAGAGCGCAGCTGGCTGTGGGGCGTGATCGGCAAACGCGCCGCGCAGAAGCTGCAGGACAACGCCCTGGTGTACTTCGCCAACGGGCAGGACCGCTTCATGCACAGCGACCACCTGGCCTGGAAGGTGCGTGCCGGTCTGCGCGCCGGCGCGTGGGGCCACGTGCGCGAGGCCATCGGCGCCATGGGCGAGGCGCAGCGCGCCGAACCCGCCTGGGTCTACTGGCAGGCGCGCGCGCTGCTGGCGCTCAAGCAGCCCGACACGGCGACGGCCACGGCCCAGGCCCGTGCGCTGTACGAGTCCATCGCCTCGCCGCGCGGCTTTTATGAACAGCTGGCGCTGGAGGAACTGGGCCGCGCCATCACCGTGCCGCCACCCCCGCCCCCGCTGACCGCGCAAGAAGTGGACGCCGCGCGCAACAACCCGGGTCTGCAACGAGCCCTGGCCGCCGTGGCCCTGGGCCTGCGCAGCGAAGGCGTGCGCGAATGGAACTACACCACCAACCTGCACGACGCTGGCGGCATGGGCGAACGCGAGCTGCTGGCCGCCGCGGCGCTGGCCTGCGAACAGGCGCTGTGGGACCGCTGCATCAACAGCAGCGAACGCACACGGCTGATGCAGGACTACAGCCAGCGCTTTCCCATGCCGCACCAGAGCGCGGTGGTGCAACGCGCCAGCGCCATCGGCCTGGACCCGGCCTACGTGTTCGGCCTGATCCGGCAGGAGAGCCGCTTCGTCACCGACGCCCGTTCTGGCGTCGGCGCATCGGGCCTGATGCAGGTGATGCCTGCCACCGCCCGCTGGACGGCGCGCAAGATCGGCATGACCGATTTCCAGCCCCAGCGCCTGAGCGAACGCGACACCAACATCGCCATCGGCACCGCCTACCTCAAGCTCGCGCTGGACGACTTCGAAGGCTCCATGCCCATGGCCGCCGCGGCCTACAACGCCGGCCCCAACCGCCCCCGCGCCTGGCGCAACGGGCCGGTGCTGGCGGGCGAGATCTGGGCCGAGAACATCCCGTTCGAAGAAACGCGCGACTACGTCAAGAAAGTGCTGGCCAACACCACCACCTACGCCGCCATCATCACCGGGCAGCCGCAGTCGCTGCGCGCTCGGCTGGGCATGGTGGGGCCGCGCTCCACGCCCACCCCGATCAACACCGAATTGCCCTGAAAGTCCTCTCCATGTCCAAGGTCCTGGTCCTCGGCGGCACCGGCTTCGTCGGCCGCCACGTGTGCGAAAAGCTGCAACGCGCCGGTTGGTCCGTCACCGTGTCCACCCGCCGCGCGGCCAACGCCGCCGGCGTGCAGCACCTGCCGCGCCTGACCGTCATCGAGGCCGACGTGCACGACCCGGCCGCGCTCGCGCGCCTGCTGCCCGGTCACGATGCGG
>NZ_JBPCSJ010000241.1:0-8379 GCF_051007235.1 Hydrogenophaga sp.
GCCGTGACCACGTCGCGCAAAGCGGCTGCCCCCAGCGAGGTGACCACGCCGATGCTGCGCGGTTGCGCCGGGAGGGGGCGCTTGCGGGCGCTGTCGAACAGGCCTTCGGCCTCCAGCTGCGCTTTGAGTTTCAGAAACTGCTCGAACAGGTTGCCCTGCCCCGCCGGCTTGAGGCGGTCCACGATCAACTGCAGGTCGCCCCGCGGGCCGTAAACGTCCAGCTTGCCGAGCGCCTCGACCACCATGCCATCACGCGGCGCGAAGTTCAGCTGTTCGGCCGAGCGGCGGAACAGCGCACAGCGCAGCTGGCCGGCGTCGTCCTTGAGCGTGAAGTAGCAGTGCCCGCTGGCCGCGCGCGAAAAGCCCGAAAGCTCGCCGCGCACCGTGACCGGGTTGAAGCGCGCGGACAGACTGTCCGCGATGGCGCGCATGAGCGGCCCAACCGCCCAGACAGGCCGCGCCGCAGCGGCCTGCACAGCGCCCAATGGCTCAGCCACGGGCTTCTCCGGGGTAAATGTGTCCACACACCGCGCCGTTGCAGGGTTTGCCCGTTGCAACGTCAAGCGGCGCAAGGCGTCGCAGACAAGCCCTTGATTTCAAAGCGTTTTGCACTGCCTGTTTTGTCATCGAAGTGTTGGAAGCGAGATTCCGTGCGGTCCGGCGCGCGTTGCACACCCGGTTCTTCACAAAGTTATCCACAGAATCTGTGCACCGCTGAACGCGGCCCGGCGGTGGCCCGGAAAAGACGCCCAAGGGGCCTGCGCCATAATCCCGGCATCGCACCGCGCCGCCCGCTGGCGGCCCCCGTCTGGAGCCCTGATTTGCTATCCATCATACAAGCGGCCGGCTGGCCGATCTGGCCCCTGATCGCCTGCTCCGTGCTGGGCCTGGCGCTGATCATTGAGCGTTTCATCAGCCTCAAGACCGCCAAAATCGTGCCGCCCAAGCTGTTGGACGAAGCCATCATGGTCTCGCGCGGCGGCGTGCCCGCCGCGGACGTGGTCAAGCAGCTGGAACAGAACTCGGTGCTCGGCGAGGTGCTGGCGACCGGTTTTCGCACCCTCAGCAGCAACCCGCGCGCCAGCGACGAGGACCTGCGGGCAAACCTCGAAGGCGCAGGCCGCCAGGCCGCAGCCAAGCTGCAGTGCTACCTCGGCGCCCTCGCCACCATCGCCTCTGCCGCCCCGCTGCTGGGCCTGCTGGGCACGGTCATCGGCATGATCGAGATCTTCGGCTCGCAAGGTGTGGACGGCGGCATGGGCACGGTCTCGGGCGGTGGCAACCCGTCCCAGCTGGCGCACGGCATCTCGATCGCGCTCTACAACACTGCCTTTGGCCTGATCGTCGCCATCCCTGCACTGATCTTCTGGCGGTATTTCCGTGCCCGGGTGGACGATTACCTGCTGTCCATGGAACTGGCGGCCGAGCGCTTTGCCCGCCACCTCGCCACCCTGCGCCGCTGATCGATCCGGAGGACGCCGCCATGAACTTCCGACCCGGCAACCGCGATGAGCCCGAGATCAACCTGATCCCCTTCATCGACGTCCTGCTGGTGGTGCTGATCTTTCTGATGCTCACCACCACCTACAGCAAGTTCACCGAGCTGCAGGTCAACCTGCCGGTGGCCGACGCCGAACAGCAGCGGACCAACCCCAAGGAAGTGGTGGTGGCCGTGGGCAGCGACGGGCGCTACGCGATCAACCGGGAAGTGCTCGAAGGTGCCGGCGTGGACACGCTGACCAACGCGCTGGCCCGCGCCGCGCAGGACAGCAAGGAGGTGGTGGTGATCATCAGCGCCGACGCCGCCGCCACCCACCAGTCGGTCATCAACGTCATGGACGCGGCGCGGCGTGCCGGCCTGGTGCAGGTGACGTTTGCCACCCAGCAGGCGGGCGGCAAGTCCTGACCACCTTGTCAGCCCTCGACCGATGAGCCCGGCCCGCTGGCAAGCCGTGTGGTCGCGGCGAGGGCCTATCGCCTGGCTGCTCTGGCCCGCTTCCCTGCTGTACGGCGCGCTGGGCGAGCTGCGCCGCGCGCTCTACCGCGCTGGCGTGCTGACCATGCACCGCCTGCCGGTGCCGGTCGTGGTGGTGGGCAACATGGTGGTCGGTGGGGCGGGCAAGACGCCCACCGTGATCGCCCTCGTCCGCCACCTGCAGGCCCAAGGCTGGCACCCGGGTGTCGTCTCGCGCGGCTACGGGCGTGTGGGCGACGGGGTGCTGGCAGTGGAGGACGGCACGCCCGCCAGCGAATGTGGGGACGAGCCCGCACTGATCCACCGCAGCACCCGGACGCCAGTGTTCGTCGCTCCGCGGCGCGTGGATGCGGCGCTGGCGCTGCTGGCCCAACACCCTGAGGTCAACCTGCTGCTGTGCGACGACGGCCTGCAGCACCTGGCATTGGGACGTGACCTGTCCATCGCCGTGTTCGACGAGCGTGGCAGCGGCAACGGCTGGCAATTGCCCGCCGGGCTGCTGCGCGAACCCTGGCCGTCCGCTCCCGGCGACCGCTTCGCCCCCGATCTGCTGCTGCGCCAGCGGCGCGACGAGGTGACCGGCGCGCCCCTGGCGGTTCCGCCCGGCATGCCCGCGTTTGAAGCCCGGCGCCGGCTGGCGGACCACGCGGTCAACCGGCACGGGCAGCGGGTGGCGCTGGCCGAGCTGGCCCAGCAACCACTGACCGCAGTGGCCGGCATCGCCCGCCCCGAGGTGTTCTTCGACATGCTGCGCGAACGCGGCCTGCCACTACAGCGTGCCATTCCGATGGCCGACCATGCCCGGGCGCAGGACTACGCCGCGCTGGAGCTGGCCAGCGAGGTGACCGTGGTCTGCACCGAAAAAGACGCGGTCAAGCTCTTTGAACAGCTGCCGCCCGGCGCGGCGGCCTGGGCCGTGCCACTGGACATGACACCGGAACCAGCGTTCTGGACCACGTTCGACACGCTGCTGGCCCAGCGCGTGGCCCGCCGCTGACCCTGGCCGCACTATCATCGCCCGCATGGACACCAAACTGCTAGAACTGCTGGTCTGCCCCGTCACCAAAGGGCCGCTGATTTACCAACGCGACACCCAGGAACTGCTTTCGCGCAGCGCGCGGCTGGCCTATCCCATCCGCGACGGCATTCCCATCCTGCTGGAACACGAGGCCCGCCCGCTGACCGAGGAAGAAGCGGCCCGCCCGAGCGCACCGCCCACCGCTCCATGAGCCAGGGCTTCACGGTCCTGATCCCGGCGCGCATGGCGTCCAGCCGGCTGCCCGACAAGCCGCTGGCCGACATCGCAGGCCTGCCCATGGTCGTGCGCGTGGCACAACGCGCCGCGCAAAGCCGCGCCGCCCGCTGCGTGGTGGCGGCCGACGACGCGCGCATCGTGCAGGCCTGTGAAGCGCACAGCGTGCCGGTGCTGCTCACCCGCACCGACCACGCATCGGGCAGCGACCGCCTGGCCGAAGCCTGCACCCTGCTCGGCTTGCCCGATGACGCGGTGGTGGTCAACGTGCAAGGTGACGAGCCCCTGATCGAACCCAGCCTCATCAATGCCGTGGCCAGCGAGTTGACCCAGCGCACGGATTGCGTGATGAGCACTGCGGCCCACGCCATCGACCGGATGGACGACTTCCTCAACCCCAACGTGGTCAAGGTGGTGCTGGACCGGCAGCACACCGCGCTGTACTTCAGCCGCGCACCCATCGCCTGGTGGCGCGACGGCATGGCCGACGCTGCCCAGCGGCACACCCTGCCCTCACCCGCACCGCTGCGGCACATCGGCATTTACGGCTACCGTGCCGGCTTCCTGCGCCAGTTCCCGGCGCTGTCCGTGGCACCGCTGGAGCAGACCGAGTCGCTCGAACAGCTGCGCGTGCTCTGGCACGGCCAGCGCATCGCAGTGCACCTGAGCGCGCAGACGCCTAGCGCGGGCGTGGACACCCCCGAAGACCTGGCCCGCGTGCGGGCGCTGCTGGCGTCCGCCTGACCAGGCTTGCATGCCGATCGGGCCCCGCCTGTAAGGATGGGCCCGGGGGACGCGTGCTATCCTCAAACGAAGCCTTTTGCACGCCTGTGGCGGGGCAGCCGCCGAGACAAGCGGCCCATCCATTGAAACTCTGAAACAAGGACAACGATGCGACTGATTCTCCTGGGTGCTCCCGGTGCCGGCAAAGGCACGCAAGCCACCTTCATCTGCCAGAAATATGGCATTCCGCAAATCTCGACCGGCGACATGCTGCGCGCCGCCGTCAAGGCCGGTACGCCGCTGGGCCTGCAGGCCAAGGCCGTGATGGAAGCCGGGGGTCTGGTCAGCGACGACCTGATCATCAACCTGGTCAAGGAACGCATCGCCCAGGCCGACTGCGCCAACGGCTTCCTGTTCGACGGTTTCCCGCGCACCATTCCCCAGGCCGATGCCATGAAGGCCGCCGGCGTGAAGCTGGACTACGTGCTGGAGATCGACGTGCCGTTCGACGCCATCATCGAGCGCATGAGCGGGCGCCGCTCGCACCCGGCCTCGGGTCGCACGTACCACGTCAAGTTCAACCCGCCCAAGGTCGAAGGTCATGACGACGTGACCGGCGAACCGCTGATCCAGCGCGAGGACGACAAGGAAGAAACCGTCAAGAAGCGCCTGGAGGTCTACAGCGCCCAGACCCGGCCGCTGGTGGACTACTACAGCAACTGGGCCAAGCAGGACGCGGCCGCCGCGCCAAAGTACCGCGCCATCAGCGGCATGGGCTCGGTGGACGACATCACGACCCGCGCCTTCGACGCGCTGTCCAAGTAAACCGCTGTTTCACCGACACAAAAGCCCGGCGCTGCCGGGCTTTTTTGCGTCCAGACCTTGCCACCGCCAGGGTGCCGGATCACATCCCCATCAGTTCCAGAGCCAGCGCGATGCGCGCCTTGGCGGGCGACAGCCCCTGCGTGTCGGCCAGAGCGCCGGCCACGCCGGGGATCACGCGCCCACGGGCGCAGCGGCTGCTGCGGCGCACCACCACACCGCGACTGACGGCTTCCTGCAACGCGGCCTCCAGCGCCTGGTGCAGCGTGCCATTGCCCGTACCGGCCACCACCAGACCCTGCGGCATGGCCTCCGGGTGCGCGTCTCCGTAGGCCAGCAACGCCAACACCTGCACCCCATCGGCATCGGCGTGGCTGGTCAGCCAGTGCACCCGTGGCAGAGCCGTCGCCTGCTGCAGACGCTGCAGCCGTTGCGCATCAAAGGGTGTCTCGGTGCCCGGACGATCCGGAAGGTGCAACCAGCGCACCCGCCCCTCCTCCACCAGGCCCAAGGGCCCCGCATCACCCGAATCGAAAGCGTCCACCCGGTAGGTGTGCACCTTGGTCACGTGCTCGGCCGCGTGGACGCTGCCCGCGCACACCGCCAACACCCCGTGGGCCTGCGGATCGCCGGCCACCGTCACCGCGTCCAGCAGGTTCTGCGGTCCGTCGGGCACGAGCGCGGTGGAGGGTCGCATCGCGCAGGTCAGCACCACAGGCTTGGTCGGGCTCAACACGGCCCGCAAAAAGAAGGCGGTCTCCTCCAGCGTATCGGTGCCATGGGTGATGACCACGCCCGCCACATCCTCACGGGCCAGGTGGTGCGCCACCCGCTCTGCCAGTCGTTGCCAGACGGCTAAACCCATGTCCTTGCTGTCAATCTGGGCCACCTGCTCGACCTCCAGCGGCAGCCCAGCCAACGGCGGCACCGCCGCGATCAGGTCCTGAGCACTCACCTGGCCCGCCACGTAGCCCACGTTGTCGCCTGCTCGGGCGGCGCGCCCCGCGATCGTGCCGCCCGTCCCCAGGATCACCCGCCGCAACGGTGTTTTTGCATCAGCCACTTGCCAAGCCTCCAAAACTGGTCAAAAATACAGGTACTGGATAAGAAAACAGTTGAACAGATAACCAGCAAGTCTGCACATGTCGGTACGCTGGTTCACCCATTGTCCACGAGGCCCTTCATGATCGACTCGCCCCTGTTTCCGCCCAAGCTCACCGCCCGCCAGCAGCAGATTCTGGAGCTGATCCAGAGCGCCATCGCTCGCACCGGTGCGCCGCCCACCCGGGCCGAGATCGCCAGCGAACTGGGCTTCAAATCGGCCAACGCGGCCGAAGAACATCTGCAGGCCTTGGCGCGCAAAGGCGTGATCGAGTTGGTCAGCGGCACCTCGCGCGGTATCCGGCTGCGCAGTGCAGACCTGCAGTCCATCAACGAGGCCCGCGGCCGGCAGATGGGTCTGCCGATCCCGGGGCTGGCTCAGCTGGTGCTGCCGCTGGTCGGTCGCGTGGCTGCAGGCTCCCCCATCCTCGCGCAGGAACATGTGGACCAGACGTACCACGTCGAACGCAGCCTGTTCCAGCGCACGCCCGACTACCTGTTGCGCGTGCGCGGCATGTCCATGCGCGACGTCGGCATCATGGACGGCGACCTGCTGGCCGTGCAATCCACCAAAGAGGCCAAAAATGGACAGATCGTGGTGGCCCGCCTGGGAGACGACGTGACGGTCAAGCGCTTCATGCGCCGGCAAGACCAGATCGAGTTGCACGCCGAAAACCCGGACTACAAGACCATCCTGGTCGCCCCCGGTGAACCCTTTGAAATTGAAGGGCTCGCGGTGGGCCTCATCCGCAACAGTTTCCAGATCTGACCCCATCCCGGGTCTGCGTCGCCGGTGCGGGTGGCGGGCGGTTGGCAGCTGGCGTGTGCACGCCGGGCTGTCACATCCCTGCGCTGGTGGCTTTCATCTCAATCCTGCCTGTGTCCAACCCCTTTTTGGAGTTTCACATGGGAATCCTCATCCAACGCAACACCTGGCGCGCGCCGCTGCAACTCATCGACAGCTGGCTGCCCCAGCCGCCGGCATCCTCGGCACGTCACCAGCTCAGCTGGGTTGCCCAGCGCTTCGCCCGCGCCGGCTGGCTCGGACGCTCTGCGGCAGTGACCTCTTCGCCAGCATCACCCAGCACCTGCCACGTGGCTGCCAAACCATTGCAATCCGCCCATCTTCACCGCACGGTTTCGGTTCGGGTCGTCCACGCCACGAAAGCCCATGGCGGCGACGCGCGTGCCGACACCCGTGTCGTGCTCTCGGGCCGCATCGCCGACGTGTGCGCCGAACTCGAGCGGCTGGCGGACCTGGAACCCGGCTTCAGCACCGCGCAGCACTGACCACGAGGGTCACCAAGCGACACACGATCGGTCCGAGACCATCGACACCGCCGCGCCATGTTGGCGCGGTGCCGCGGCACGGTGGAGCCGGGTGTTGCGGGCACAATAGTGGCCATGAACATCGTGATCCTTGATGACTATCAGGACGCCGTCCGCAAGCTGCGCTGCGCCGAAAAACTCGAACCCTACCCTGCCAAGGTCTTCACCAACACCGTCAAGGGCGTGGGGCAGTTGTCGGTGCGCCTGCGCGATGCGGACGTGCTGGTGCTCATCCGGGAGCGCACACCGATCCACCGGCAATTGGTGGAGAAGCTGCCGCGCCTCAAACTGATCGCCCAGACCGGCCGCATCGGCCCTCACATCGACGTGCAGGCCTGCACAGAGCGGGGCATCGCCGTGTGCGAGGGCACCAGCTCTCCGGTGTCCACGGCAGAACTGACCTGGTCGCTGATCATGGCTTCGATGCGCCGCATACCCCAGTATGTGGCCAACCTCAAGCACGGCGCGTGGCAACAGTCCGGCCTCAAGGCCGCCTCCATGCCGGTGAACTTCGGGCTGGGCATGGTGTTGCACGGCAAGACCCTGGGCATCTGGAGCTACGGCCGCATCGGCAAACTGGTCGCCGCTTATGGGCGCGCCTTTGACATGCAGGTGCTGGTCTGGTGCAGCGAAGAGACCCGGGCGCGCGCACACGCGGATGGACACACCGTCGCCGAGAACCGCGAACAACTGTTCGAACAATCCGATGTGCTGTCCCTGCACCTGCGGCTGGGCGAGACCAATGCGGGTTGTGTCACGCTGGACGATCTGGCGCGCATGAAGCCCACGTCGCTGCTGGTGAACACATCGCGTGCCGAACTGATCGAGCCCGAGGCCTTGCTGGCCGCGCTGAACCGTGGCCGCCCCGGCATGGCCGCGATCGATGTGTTCGAGTCCGAACCCATCCTGCAAGGACACGCCCTGTTGCGTTTGGAGAACTGCATCTGCACACCCCACATCGGTTATGTGGAGCAGGAGAACTACGAAACGCTGTTCTCCGCGGCTTTTGACAACGTCGTCAACTTCATCAAAGGCACCCCCACCAACATCGTCAACCCTGGCGCCTTGCAAGTGCGCCGCTGAGGTTGGTACGAAAGGTCAATCGCCCAATGAAATATCGCCGGTTGATCCGGCGCTTTTACATTGGGGAAGGCACTTCGTCAGATCTTTTTGACGG
>NZ_JBPCSJ010000242.1:0-3908 GCF_051007235.1 Hydrogenophaga sp.
GGCCCGCTGCGTCCCGTGCACCGGCGCTGGTGCTGTTCCACGGCCTCGAGAGCTCGTCCACCAGCCGCTATGCGCTGGCCTTCGCGCAGGTGGCGCAGGCGCTGGGCTGGCACTTCAGCGTGCCGCACTTCCGCGGCTGCTCGGGCGAGCTGAACCTGGCGCCGCGCGCCTACCACTCGGGCGATTTCCACGAGATCGACTGGGTGCTGCGCCGCCTGGTGGCCGATCACCCGCAGCGCCCGCTGCTGGCGGCCGGCGTCTCGCTGGGCGGCAACGCACTGCTGCGCTGGGCCGGGGAAATGGGCGCGCAGGCGGCGCCGGTGGTGCGGGCCGTGGCGGCGGTCTGCTCGCCGCTGGACCTGGCCGCCGGCGGCCACGCCATCGGGCGCGGCTTCAACCGGCTGGTCTACACCCGCATGTTCCTGCGCAGTATGGTGCCCAAGGCTTTGCAGAAGCTCCAGCAGCACCCCGGCCTGTTCGATCGCGAGGCCCTGCTGGCCGCTCGCGACCTGTACGCCTTCGACAACATCTTCACCGCACCGCTGCACGGCTTTGCCAGCACCGAGGACTACTGGGCCCGTGCCTCGGCCAAGCCGGTGCTGGCCGACATCCGCGTGCCGGCGCTGGCGCTGAACGCGCGCAACGACCCGTTTGTGCCCGCGGCCTCGCTGCCGGTGGCGGGTGCGGTCGGTGACCACGTCACGCTCTGGCAGCCGCCGCAGGGCGGGCACGTGGGCTTTCCGGCGCCGCTGGGGGCGTTCGGCCTGCCGGGCCACGTGCGCGCCATGCCCGAGGCCGTGGGCACCTGGTTGCTGCAGCACCTCTGAACGGAGACTTTCATGGACGACATCGTCAAAGCCGCCCTGGCCAAATGGCCCAACGTGCCGCACTGCCACGGCTGGCTGGGGCTGGACGCGCGGGGCCAGTGGTACATGCGCGACGACCGCTGCCAGCGCAGTGGCCCATTTGCGCTGGAGCCGGGCGAAGCTGCCACCGCCTGCAAGGGCTCGCTGCTGCGGCACGACAAGCTGATCGACTTCATCCACCGCAACTGCGCGGCCGACGAGACCGGGCAGTGGTTTTTCCAGAACGGGCCGCAGCGCGTGTACCTGGAACTCGAAGCCACGCCCTTCGTCTGGCGCCTGCAGCCCGACGGCCGGGTGCTGGCCCACACCGGGCAGGACGCGGGCGCCGTGCAGCGCTGCCTGCTCGACGAACAAGGCCACCTCTACCTGGTGACCGCGCTGGGCCTGGGCCTGGTGCACAGCAACGACATGGGCCCGGCCGCCGACGCGGTGGAGCGTGGCGACTGGGTGCCCGAGGACGTGCTGGCCGCCGACCTGCCCGGCGCCTGGGGCTTTGTGCGCAGCCCGCAGCGCCAGGCCGGGCAGCGGCCCTGGATCGAGCCGTCGCCCGCCTGAGCGCCACGCTGGCCGACAGACAAAAAAAGCCGGTCGCGTGGACCGGCTTTTTTTGTGGGGGCTGAACGCGCTTACTTGGCGGCAGCGGTGATGTACTCGACAGCAGCCTTGATCTCGGCGTCCGAGGCGCTGGAACCACCCCTGGGCGGCATGGCGTTCTTGCCCTTGATGACGGAGGCCGTCAGGCCGTCGACACCCAGCGCCAGGCGCGGGGCCCAGGCGGCCTTGTCGCCGAACTTGGGCGCACCGGCCACACCGGCGGCGTGGCAGGCCATGCAGGCCTTCTTGTAGAGACCTTCGCCGTCGACAGCGGCCGGGGCCGCTGCAGCGGCGGGGGCGGCTGCGGGCGCGGCGGCCACCACGGCTGCGGGTGCCGGAGCAGCGGCCACGGCCGGAGCGGCTTCGGCGCCGGCAGGGGCTGCGGGCTCAGCCAGCTTGCCGCCAGCGGCGTTGGCCATGAACACAACGGCGCGGCCGATTTCGTAGTCGCTGAAGTTGCCGCCACCCTGGGCGTTCATGTTGTTCTTGCCTTTGAGTGCCGAGGTCAGCAGGGCGTCGTAGCCCTGGCCCAGACGGGGGCCCCAGGCGGCGGCGTCGCCGAACTTGGGTGCGCCCACGGCGCCGGTGGCGTGGCAGGCCGAGCACTGGGCCTTGTAAACGTCTTCACCGGTGGCCAGGGCGCGCGGGCCGGCGGTGGTCTGGAGTTCGACCGTGCCCACACGGGCGATGCGCTTGGCGGTGGCGATCTCGGCGCTCACCGCGTCGGCTTGCGACAGCACGCCGGTGGTCGGCTTGTTGGCCGAGGTGACGTAGTACACCAGACCGATGATGATGAACACCGGGGCCACGAAGGAGAAGAACGACGTCCAGAGCAGCTGGGCGGGCGTCTTGATCGGGCCGGTGTGGGAGTCGTGCGCGTGGTCGCTCATGGTGTCCTCTGAGGGTGGCGAATCGGTGCCAATGGGGTTCCGGGGGGCGTTGGGGCGTGGCCTGCCACGGGCAGGCAACCCGCGATTATAGGCAAGGGCCTCTGGCCAAAGGCTTTCAGGGCGTGATGTTCACCGCGACGATCAGAGCCTCCCAGGGTGCCAGGGTCAGCGCGTCCAGCGCGAGGTGCTCCCCATGGCCGGGGCGTTCGGGCCGGTTGCCCAGCAGCAGGGTGCCGCCAGCGCCCGCACCTGCGAGCGACACGGTCTGTGGCGTGGCGCCGAAGTTGCAGGCCACGAGCCAGACGGTGTCGCCCAGCGTGCGGCGCACGGTGCTGACCTGCGGGTGCTCGGGCAGCAGCTGCGTGGTGCGGCCTTCGGCCATCACGGGGTGTTGCTGGCGCAGCGCGATCAGGCGGCGGTAGTGGTGGAACACCGAGCCCGGGTCGGCCACGGCCTGGGCGGCGTTGACCTCGGGCCAGTCGGGGTGCAGCGCCAGCCAGGGCGTGCCGGTGCTGAAGCCCGCGTTCGGTTGCAAAGCGTCCCAGGGCATGGGCGTGCGCGCGTTGTCACGGCTCTTGGCGTGGATGCTGGCCAGCACCGTGACCGGGTCTTCGCCGCGCTCCTGCACCGCCGCGCGCCAGAGGTTGCGGGTCTCGATGTCCTGGTACTGCTCGATGGATGGGAAGGCCACGTTGGTCATGCCCAGCTCTTCGCCCTGGTAGACGTAGGGCGTGCCCTGCAGGCCGTGCAGCCAGCTGCCCAGCAGCTTGGCGGACGTGACGCGGTGGGCAGGGCTGTCGTCGCCAAAGCGCGAGACCGGGCGGGGCTGGTCGTGGTTGCTCAGGTAGAGGCGGTTCCAGCCCTGGCCGTCGAGCGCGTCCTGCCAGCGCTGCAAGGAGCGCTTGAGGTCCCGCAGGTCCAGCGGCTTCAGTGCCCACTTGCCACCCACGTGGCCACCGATGGAGTCGAGGTCCATGTGTTCGAACTGGAACAGCATGTCGAGCGCGCCGGTGTCGGGGTGCGTGAGCGCCACGCCTTCGGCCACCGTGGCCAGCGGCGCTTCGCCCACGGTGAGCGTGTCGTAATGGTCCAGCACCTCGCGCCGCATCTCGCGCAGGAATTCGGTCAGGCGCGGGCCGTTGCAGCTCATCGCAAAGCCCGGTTGCAGAAAGCCGGGCCGCACCGCCGGCGCGTCGGGCAGCGAGCCGTCGGCGTTCCAGGGCTTGGAGATCATGTTGATCACGTCCATGCGGAAGCCGTCCACACCCTTGTCGAGCCAGAAGCGCATCACGTCGTAGACCTCGGCGCGCAGGCGCGGGTTCTCCCAGTTCAGGTCCGGCTGCTTGCGGCTGAACATGTGCAGGTAGTACTCGCCGGTCGGCTCATTCCATTCCCACACCGAGCCGTTGAAGGCGGCCTCCCAGTTGGTCGGTGGTGTGCCGTCTGCTTTCGGTTCGCGCCAGAGGTAGAAGTCGTGGAACGGGTTGTCGCGGCTTTTGCGAGCCTCTTTGAACCAGCGGTGCTCGTCCGAACTGTGGTTGACGACCAGGTCCATCAC
>NZ_JBPCSJ010000243.1:0-5970 GCF_051007235.1 Hydrogenophaga sp.
TCCACACCCAGATCGGCCGGCTTGACGGTCTCCAGCGGCTTCTTTTTGGCCTTCATGATGTTGGGCAGCGTCACATAGCGCGGCTCGTTCAGGCGCAGGTCGGTGGTGACGACCGCCGGCAGGGTGATTTCCAGGGTTTCCAGGCCGCCGTCGATTTCACGGGTGACCATGGCCTTGCCGTCGGCGATCTAGACCTTGCTGGCAAAGGTGGCCTGCGGCAGGTCGGCCAGCGCAGCCAGCATCTGGCCGGTCTGGTTGGCGTCGTCGTCGATGGCCTGCTTGCCCAGGATGATCAGACCCGGTTGTTCCTTGTCCACCAGGGCCTTGAGCAGCTTGGCCACGGCCAGGGGCTGCAGTTCCACGTCGGTCTCGACCAGGATGGCGCGGTCGGCGCCGATGGCCATGGCCGTGCGCAGGGTTTCCTGGCATTGCGCCACGCCGCAGGAGACGGCGATGACTTCGGAGACGACGCCCTTTTCTTTCAGGCGCACGGCTTCTTCCACCGCGATCTCGTCAAACGGGTTCATGCTCATCTTGACGTTGGCGATGTCCACACCGGTGCCGTCGCTCTTGACGCGCACCTTGACGTTGTAGTCCACCACGCGTTTGACGGGGACGATGACCTTCATGTTCGGTTGCTCCTGATGATGGGGAAAGACGGATGGAAACGGGTGCTCGAATTGACGTGCACGTCAACTCGGATTGTAGGTCGACGGCGCGGGTCACGACATTCTGAACGCTGCCGCATGGGAATACCGCAAAAATCGAACGGTCGTGCTTTTTTGCAATTATAGGGGAAGTGTGCGCATGATCATCAATGCCCCGGCACCCGTCTGCCGCCGCAACGACAAAGCAAGGGAAATCCCTAAAACCAACCGATCGGTCGGCTAATTCGGGTAAGTCTGGAGGGGCTTGGCACGGGTATTGACCTATAGTGAACTACAGATGGTTACTTATGTTGAGTAACGAGTTCCACCCTACAGGAGACCCGGCATGACCTTCCGTTTTGCGGCCACCGCCGCCCTCGCATCCACGCTGCTGATGGGCGCTGCCGTCCAGGCCCAGACGGTGTTCACCGTCTCCAGCTGGCTGCCGCCGACACACACGCTGAGCCAGGCGCAGAAGACCTGGTGCGATGCCATGGAGAAGGAAAGCGCCGGTCGACTCAAATGCAACATCCTCCCCAAGGGCGTGGTGGCCGCACCGGGCACCTTCGATGCCGTGCGCGACGGCCTGGCCGACATCTCCTACACGGTAGACGGCTACACACCGGGCCGCTTCATCAACACCCAGGTGGCCGAGTTCCCCTTTCTGGGTGACAGCGCGGTGCAGACCTCGGTGGCCTACCAGCGCATCTACAGCAAATACTTCGCGCCGCTGGGCGAGCACCGCGGCGTGAAGGTGCTGGCGGTGTTCACCCACGGCCCTGGCATCATTTTCAACAGCAAGAAGCCGGTGACATCGGCGGCCGACGCCGCCTCGCTGAAGTTCCGCATCGGCGGCGGCAACATCAACGAACTGTCCAAGGCCATGGGCTGGAACACCACGCTCAAGGCGGCACCCGAGTCGTTCGAGCTGCTGTCCACCGGCGTGATGGACGGCACCTTCTTCCCCGACGAGTCGGTGGCCTCGTTCAAGCTGAGCATGGTCAAGCACGCCACCACCTTCCCCGGTGGCCTGTACAACACCAGCTTCGTGTTCATGATGAACCCGGACAAGTACAAGGCGCTGTCGGCACAGGACAAGGCCGTGGTGGACAAGCTCTCGGGCGAATACGCCGCGCGCCTGTTCGGCGAAGGCTGGGACCGGGTCGACGCCGCCAGTCGCGACGGCGCCCAGAAGGCCCAGGGCGTCGCCCGCATCCAGGCCGACAAAGCCTTCGTCAAGGCCGTGGCCGACAAGCAGGACTACCTGGAAACCAAGTGGGCCGCTTCGGCCATGGTCAAGGGTCTGAAGGACCCCAAGAAGGTCCTGGCCGAGTTCCGTGCCGAAATCAAGAACGTGAAGTAAGCCACCGTCAGCCAGGCGCAACGCGCCAAGCGCAGGCTCAGGGGCCGATGGGCCTGCCAAGAGGCAGCTCACCGGCCCCTTCACATGCAGAAAGCCCTTATGCACAAATCGATCGACCGGTTGCTGTACTGGTCCACGGGTGTCATGGCCGCCATGGCCCTGTTCTCCATCATGTGGCTCACCGTCGTCGACGTGGTGGGCCGCAAGTTTTTTGACAACTCCGTCCCGGGGGGCCTGGAGCTGACCGAGATCCTGATGGTGGTCGTGATCTTTGCCGCGCTGCCTTTGGTGTCGTGGCGTGGCGAGCACGTGGTGTTCGACACACTGGACGCGGTCATTCCCGACTGGCTGCGCAGTGTGCAGGCCCGCGTGATACATCTGGTGTGCGCTGGTGTCTTCGCCTTTCTCGGGCGCCTGATGGTGATGCGCGCCGAGCGCTTCGAGGAATACGGCGACACGACGGTGCACCTGGCCCTGTCCATCGCGCCGGTGGCGTGGCTGATGGCCGCGCTCCTGGTCCTCACGGGGGTGGCCCACCTGCTGCTGTTCTTCATCGGCAACCCGGCCAAGGGCTCGGCCCACGCCGCAGCGGAGGGCTCCGCATGATCACCGCGCTGCTGGGTTTTCTGGCCGTCTTCGGCATGGCCTTCCTGCGGGTGCCGCTGGCGGTCGCCATGTCGGTGGCCGGTCTGGTGGGGCTGGGGTTGATGCGTGGCTGGCAACCGGCCTACGCCAGCACCAGCCAGGTGATCTTCGAGACCGGCTTTCACTACGTCCTGTCCGTCATTCCCCTGTTCGTGCTGATGGGTAACTTCGTCGCGCGCGCCGGCATGGCCAAGGAACTGTTCACCGCTGCCAACGCCTTCGTCGGCCACCGGCGCGGCGGCCTGGCCATGGCCAGCATCATCGCGTCGGGCGGCTTCGGCTCCATCTGCGGCTCGTCCATCGCCACCGCCGCCACCATGACCCGCGTGGCCTACCCCGAGATGAAGGCGCACGGCTACAAGGACACCCTGGCCACCGGCGCCATCGCGTCGGGCGGCACGCTGGGCATCCTGATCCCGCCGTCCACCATCCTGGTGATCTACGGGATCATCACCGAGACCGACATCGGCAAGCTGTTCATCGCCGGCATCCTGCCCGGGATCGTGGCCATCACCTGCCTGTGCCTGGCGGTGGTCTTCGTGACCTGGAAAGACCCGGCAGCCGGCCCGCCGGCCGAGCGCTTCACCTGGACTCAGCGTTTGGCCGCGATCCGCGGTATCTGGGGCGTGGCCCTGCTGTTCGGGCTGGTCATCGGCGGCATCTACGGCGGCGTGTTCACCGCCACCGAAGGCGCTGGCGTGGGCGCCGCGGGCGCGTTCCTGTTCGCGCTGCTGCGGGGCACGCTGCGGCCAAGCGTGCTGCTGGACATCCTGATCGAAAGCACCCGCACCACGGCCATGCTGTTCATGATCCTGATCGGCGCGATGATCTTCACCAACTTCATCAACTTCACCAGCATGCCCGGGGACCTGCGCGACTTCGTGCTGCAGTTCAGCCCCAACCCCATCATGGTGGTGATCATGATGATGGGCATCTACCTGTTGCTGGGCATGGTGATGGAAGAACTGGCCATCGTGCTGCTGACCATCCCGGTGTTCTTCCCGGTCATCACCGGGTTGGGCTTCGATCCCGTGTGGTTCGGCATCCTGATCGTGACCATCGTCGAGATCGGCATGATCTCGCCGCCGGTGGGCCTGAACCTGTTCGTCATCAATTCGCTGCTGCCCAACGTGAACCTGGGCGTGATGTACCGCGGCGTCTGGCCCTTCGTGGCGGCCGACATCGCGCGCCTCGCAATCCTGATCGCTTTCCCGGCCATCGCCCTCTGGCTACCAGGCTTCATGGGCTGACGCCGGGGTTCAGGCCCCCGGCTTCATGTGCACCACGCGCTGCGGGTACGGGATCTCGATCCCGTGCTCGCGCAGTGACCGCAAGATGGCCATGTTGATGTCGGAACGCAGGTTGAGTTGCCCGTTCTCCGGGTCGGCGATCCAGTAGCCCAGGGTGAACTCCAGGCCATCGGCGCCGAAAGCCGACAGGGCCGCGTTGGGCGCCGGGTCCTGGAGCACGCGCTCCTGCGCCACCGCCGCATCGGACAACAGGCGGCGCACCAGTTCCACATCGCTGTCATAAGCGACGCTCACCACGGTGGACTGCCAGACCTTGGCATCGGCCAGCGACAGGTTCTCCACCCGGTTGGTGATCAGCATCTCGTTGGGCACGATGGACTCGCGACCGGCGGCCGAGCGGATCACGGTGTAGCGGGTGGTGATGTCGGTGATGCGGCCCTCGAAGTTGTCCACCTTCACGTTGTCGCCGATGCGCATGCTGCGCTCGGCCAGGATGACGAAGCCGCTGACGTAGTTGGCCGCCAGTTTCTGCAGGCCCAGGCCGATGCCCACGCCCACCGCACCGCCGAGCACCGAGAGCGCCGTGAGGTCGATGCCGACGGCCGACAAGGCAAAAATCAGACCGAAGAACAGCAGCACCGCCCGCGTGGCATTGGCGATCGCCTTGCGCAGCGACAGTTGCCCGCCGACCGCAGATTTGAGCAAGCGCGACTCGATGGCGGCGGAAATCCACAGCACCACGATCATCACCGCGCCGGCCGTGAGGGCGCCTTCGAGCAGCGTGCGCAGGCTCAGCGTGGAGGTCCCGAGTTTCCAGTGGATCTCGTCGAGCTCGGTCAGCACCAGCGGCAGCAGACCGCTGACCCACAGCACCATGGCGCCCCAGGCCAGCCAGGAGATGGTGCGTTCGAGCGCGCGCACCCAGGGCGCGGCCGTGAAGGCCACCTGCAGCACTTTCACCCCCAGGCGAATGACCACCAGCGACACCAGCACCGGAATGGCGACCTTGAACACCGCCAGTGGCACGAACTTCAGCAGCACCGCGCGGGCGATGTAGCCCGAGACCAGCAACAGCAGCGGAAACAGGGCACCGTCGAACACGCGGCGACCGAACAGCACCGAGGACGCGTCGTCGCGCTGCCCCAGCGCGCGGCGCAGGCCCGAAGCCAGCAGCCAGGCCAGCAGCACGCAGGCGGCCAGGGCCACCAGTTCCAGCCACACCGTGGGCTGGGTGAAGCCGGCCAGCCAGGCCTGCAGGTCGTCAATGGGGGGCGGGGTCGTGGAAAGCGAAACGGTCGAAGTCATGGGCCAATGATGCAACACGAAAAAGAAACGGCCGTTGCCGGCCGGTGTGTGCATTGACGGAGTCGGCCAGGCGGCCGGAGGTTCCTCAGGTGCGCCAGCTGGGCGCGCGTTTCTCGATGAAAGCCTGCACGCCTTCCTGGGCCACGTCGTGCGCCATGTTGCAGGCCATGGTCTGGCCGGCCAGCTGGTAGGCCGATTCGATACCGGTTTCCAGCTGGCGGTAGAACATGCCCTTGCCCATGGCAATGGCCTCGCGCGGCTTGCCCAGGATGCGGTCCACCAGCGTGGCCACCTCGGCGTCCAGCGCATCTTCGGCCACCACGCGGTTGACCAGACCCCGGCGCTGCGCCGCGTCGGCGCTGATGAAGTCGCCGGTGAGCAGCATTTCCATCGCCTGCTTGGGGCCCATGTTGCGCGACAAGGGCACGCTGGGCGTGGCACAGAACAGGCCCACGTCGATGCCGTTGACGCCAAAGCGCGCGCCCTGCGCCGCGACCGCCAGGTCGCACTGCGCCACCAGCTGGCAGCCGGCGGCCGTGGCCAGCCCGTGCACGCGCGCGATCACCGGCACGTCCAGCTTGCGGATGCTGAGCATCAGCCTGGCGCAGGTGGCGAACAGTGTCTGGTAATAGCTCAGGCGTTCGGCCTGGTCGGGCTTGGACTTCATTTCCTTGAGGTCGTGCCCGGCGCAGAAGGCCTTGCCGTTGGCGGCGATCACCAGCACGCGCGCGGCCGGGTCGGCGGCCACCGCGTCCAGCGC
>NZ_JBPCSJ010000244.1:0-2762 GCF_051007235.1 Hydrogenophaga sp.
CCCAGCCGGGTTCTTCGACCATCACCGCATCGCCCGCCTTCAGCAGGGTGCGGCTGACGATGTCCAACGCGTGCGTGGCGCCCACGGTGGTGATGATCTGCGCCGGGTCCGCCGGCAAGCCAATGCCCTGCAGGCGCGCGGCCAGCACGCGGCGCAGGTGGCCGTCGCCCATGGGTTCACCGTAGCGCAGGGAAGCCTCGGCCAGCGCGGCGTTGCCGCTGACCTTGCGCACGGCCGCCGGCATGAAGGTCGATTCCAGCCACTCAGGCGGCAGCACCCCCATGCCGGGCTGCGGCAGGCTGCCGCTGGGGTGGAACATGCCGCGGATCAGCGTGGCCGCGCTCAGCGGCGCGGCTCGGCGTGGGGTGGTGGGCGCGGCGGCCGCCTCGCGGGCGTCGTCGCGCAGCGGGGCGCGGTCGCGCACGAAAAAGCCGCGGTTGCGCCGCGCCTCCACCAGGCCCTGGGCCAGCAGCTGGTCGTAGGCGGCCACCACGGTGGACGGGTTCAGCCCGTGCTGCGCCGCGCACTGGCGCACGCTGGGCAGGCGCGCACCGGGCGCGAGCAGGCGGTCGCGAATGCGCGCGGCGAACCGCTCGGCCAGCTGCTCGGTCAGCGTCTGGGCGGTGCTGCGCGTGAGGGTGGGGGCGGTGGCCCCGTCTGGCGCCGTGGCTTTGCTATCCAACATGCGGTGTATGGGCTTGACCAGCCACACAGATGGCGCCTGTGCGCCAGTCCACTGTATGGCTTGTGTATGGCCTCCAAGGATAAAGTGCATCGCATGTCACCACAAGCCCCCACGGAGCAGCCATGACCGCCAGCGAGTTCAGCGCCCTGCTGGTACTGGCCACGGCCACCAGCTTCACGCCCGGCCCCAACACCACGCTGTCCACCGCGCTGGCGGCCAACGGCGGCCTGCCGCGCGCGCTGCGCTTCATCGCCGCGGTGCCGGTGGGCTGGGGCCTGCTGTTCACGCTGTGCGCCGCGGGCGTGGGCTCGCTGGTGGTGGCCGTCCCGGCGCTGCGCTGGGCCATCCTGCTGGGCGGCACCGGCTACCTGCTGTGGCTGGCACGGCGCCTGTGGGGCAGCCGCTCGCTCACGTCGGTGGACAGCGCACGGCTGAACGTCACCTTCTGGCAAGGCGTGGGCCTGCAGTTCCTCAACATCAAGGCCTGGATGCTGGCTTTGTCCATCGTGGCGGGCTGGATCGCCGGGCAGGCCGATGCCCAGCAGCGCTACGTGATGGTGCTGCCGGTGCTGCTGGCGTTCGCCTTCTTCAGCAACCTCAGCTACGCGCTGGTCGGTTCGCTGCTGCGCCACTGGCTGGCCGGGCCGGTGGTGGAAGGCCAGCCCACCGGCGCCCGGCTGCTGGTGTTCAACCGCGGCATGGCGCTGGCGCTGGTGCTGACGGCGGCCTGGATGCTGCTGGGCGGCGCCGGACTGAACGAGGGCTCGGCATGAGCCACGGCACCGCACTGCCGGCCACCCGCATGAGCGACGCCACGCTCGGCCTGTGGCTGGGCCTGGTGGGCGTGGTGGTGTTCGCCCTCACCCTGCCCATGACGCGCCTGGCCACCGGCTCGGTGGACGCACCGCAGCTCTCGCCCTGGTTCGTCACCTGGGCACGCGCTGCGCTGGCCGGCGGCCTGTCGATCGTCTACCTGCTGGTCACGCGCTCGCGGCGGCCCACCCGGGCCGAACGCGGGCCGCTGCTGCTCTCGCTGGCGGGCAACGCGATTGGCTACCCGTTGCTGCTGGGCTGGGCGCTGCGCCACGTGCCGTCGGGCCATGCGGCCGTCATCACCGCGCTGCTGCCGCTGGCCACCGCGGCCGTGGCGGCCTGGCTGATGCACCAGCGAGCACGCCTGGGTTTCTGGGTCTTCGCGGTGCTGGGCAGCGCCCTGGTGGTGGTCTACAGCCTGCTGCGCGCGGCGCAGGCGGGTCATGGCTTCGGGCTGTCCTGGGCCGACGCGCTGCTGGTCGGCGCCGTGCTGGCCGCTTCGCTGGGCTATGTGGGCGGCGCCAAAGTCACGCCCACACTGGGTGCCGAGCGCGTGATCAGCTGGGTCTGCGTGATGGCCCTGCCCATCACCGTGCCCGGCGCCCTGCTGACCTGGCCCGATCAACCCATCGCCACCGCGTCCTGGTGGGCCCTGGTGTACGTGGGCGTGTTTTCCATGTGGGCCGGCTTCTTCGCCTGGTTCCGCGGGCTGGCCCTGGGCGGCGCACTGCGGGTGAGCCAGACGCAGCTGCTGCAACCCTTCGTCAGCATTCTGGCCGCCGTGCCGCTGCTGGGCGAATCGCTGAACGTGATGACGCTGGGCTTTGCCCTGGCCGTGGTCGCCACCGTGTTCATGGGTCGCCGCATGGCCGCCCCGCCGAAGGTCTCTCGGTGAGCGCTGCTCCGCTCAAGGCCGACTTCCAGGCCCTGCTGGCCAGCCTGCCGCAGCCCGCGCAAGGTGACTACCCGCACGGCACGCCGTTCGTGCCCGCCCTGGCCCACGGCAGCCTGAGCGTGGAGCTGTTCGCGCCCGCCACGTCGCAGCTCGGCCGCGACATCCAGCAACCCCACGCGCAGGACGAGCTGTACGTGGTGCAGCGCGGCACGTCGGACTTCTGGCGCGACGGCAGCGCCGTGGCCGTGCAGGCCGGCGATATCCTCTTTGTTCCGGCGGGCCTTGCGCACCGCTTTGAAAATTTCAGCCCCGACTTTGTCACCTGGGTCGTCTTCTACGGCCCCTCTGCAGGAAAACAACCATGACCTG
>NZ_JBPCSJ010000245.1:0-17340 GCF_051007235.1 Hydrogenophaga sp.
CGGCATTGCTGCCGATCTTCGCGCCGTCACCCACCTCGAAGCCGCCCAGCACCTTGGCGCCGGCGCTGACCACCACGTTCTTGCCCAGCGTGGGGTGCCGTTTGGCACCCTTGTACAGCGAGGTGCCGCCAAGCGTAACGCCCTGGTAGATGGTGCAGCCGTCGCCGATCTCGGCCGTTTCGCCCACCACCACGCCCATGGCATGGTCGAAAAACACCCGTTCGCCGATCTTGGCGCCCGGGTGGATCTCGATGCCGGTGAGGAAACGCGCGATGTGCGAGATGAAACGCCCGAGCCATTTGAAGCCGTGCGTCCAGCACCAGTGTGCCGGCCGGTGCAGCCAGACAGCATGCAGCCCCGGATAACAGGTGACCACCTCCCAGGTGCTGCGCGCGGCAGGGTCGCGCTCGAGGATGCACTGGATGTCGGAGCGGAGGCGGGCGAACATGGGGAACCTGGTCTTGTTGTCGGGGAGCCAGTCTAGCGTCTGGCCTTGTCCGCGGTCTGCAGCATGGCCTTGGCGACACCACGCAGGATGTGGACTTCCTCTTCGGTCGGCACCGCGCGGTTGAAGAGCGCGTTCAGGCGCGGCATCAGCTTCTTCGGTGCTTCGGGGTCGAGGAAATCCACCGCCACCAGCGCGCGCTCCAGGTGCTCGAGCATGCCTGCCACGGCCCTGGCGTCGGCCGCCAGCCGTTCGGGGGTCGACGGCGTGACCGCGAAACCGCCCAGCGCCTGGCGCCAGTCGTAGGCCACCAGCTGCACGGCAGCGGCCAGGTTGAGCGAACCGAACGACGGGTTGGTCGGGATCGAAAGGCAGGCGTGGCTGCGGTACACGTCCTCGTTCTTCATGCCGAAGCGTTCCGATCCGAACAGGAAGGCAACGCCCTCGGGCTGCACCGCGCCAGGCGCCGCGGCATCGGCCAGCAGGCGGCTGAAATGCTCGCGCGGCGCGCGGGTGGGCGGGCCGAAGTCGCGCGGCGTCATGGCGGTGGCGCACAGGTGGCTCACGCCGTCCAGCGCCTCGTCGAGCGTGTCCACCACCCGCGCGCGGTCCAGCACATCGTTGGCGCCGCTGGCGCGCTGGATGGTTTCTTCCTTTCGCAGCACGTTCTTCCAGCGCGGGTTGACCAGCACCAGGTCGTCAAAGCCCATCACCTTCATGGCCCGGGCGGCGCCGCCCACGTTGCCGGCATGGCTGGTGTCGATCAGGATGAAGCGGGTGCGCATGGTGTGGAATCTGTCGCGGAACAAAAGGCAATGGGCCGGTAAAATGTCGGGTATTGTCGCTGCCCGCATCGCCAGGCCCCGGCATCCCGCTCTTGCCCCTCTGCCCATGGCCGCACCCGGCCCAGCCCAGGAACACAATTCATGTCGTCCAACCTCCACCCCATGCTCAACGTGGCCATCAAGGCCGCCCGCGCCGCCGGCGCCATCATCAACCGCGCGGCGCTCGACGTCGAAACCGTGCGCGTGTCGGCCAAGCAGACCAACGACTTCGTCACCGAGGTCGACCATGCGGCGGAGGCCGCGATCATCGAAACCCTGCTGACGGCCTATCCCGACCACGGCATCTGGGCCGAAGAATCCGGACGACGCGAAGGCAAGGGCCGCGACAAGAACCACGTCTGGATCATCGATCCGCTGGACGGCACCACCAACTTCATCCACGGCTTCCCGGTCTACTGCGTGAGCATCGCGCTCATGGTGAACGACCGCATCGAGCAGGCCGTGGTGTACGACCCCACCCGCAACGACCTGTACTGCGCCACCCGTGGCCGCGGCGCGTACCTGAACGACCGCCGCATCCGCGTGGCCAAGCGCATCGCGCTGCGCGACTGCCTGCTGTCCACCGGCTTCCCGTTCCGCCCGGGCGACGCGATGCAGACCTACCTGCAGTTGCTCGGCGAGGTCATGCCCAAGTGCACCGGCGTGCGCCGTCCCGGCTCGGCAGCGCTGGATCTGGCCTATGTGGCGGCCGGCTTCTCCGACGGGTTCTTCGAGACCGGCCTGTCGGCCTGGGACGTGGCCGCGGGCGCGCTGCTGGTGACCGAGGCCGGTGGTCTGGTGGGCAACTTCACCGGCGAGGCGAACTTCCTGGAACAACGGGAGTGCCTGGCCGCCAACCCCAAGATCTACGGTCAGCTGGTGGGCCTGACGGGCAAGTACAGCAAATTCGCCAGCGCCGGCGACAAAGCCGCCCTGCGCCAGGGCCTGCCCACGGCGGCCGAGGCTGCAGCGGCCGACGCCGCACCGGCGAAACAGGAACCGCCGCAAGACGACTTCCCACCCACGGTCTACGTCGCACCGTTCTGACGCCGCCCAGGGCAACCCCGAGCCAGGTCAGCCCCCTCGGGAGGGGCAGCGACCCGCGCAGCGGCGGAGCGTGGGGGCTACACCTCCAGCGGCAGCGTCCACCAGAAGGTGGTGCCCACATCGGGCTGCGACTCGGCCCAGATGCGGCCGCCGTGGCGCTCGACGATGCGCGCCACGATGGCCAGGCCCACGCCGGTACCCGGTACGTCCGACCCCACGTGCAGCCGCTGGAACAGGCCGAACAGCTTTTCGGCGCGCGCCATGTCAAAGCCCATGCCGTTGTCGCGCAGGTAGAAAGCGCCCTTTTGGGCATCGTGGCCCAGCACCAGATGGGGCTGCTCGCGGTGACGCGAATACTTCAGCGCGTTGTCCAGCAGGTTCACCAGCACCTGCCGCAGCAAGGTGGCGTCGCCCATCACCGGCGGCAGCGACAGCACGGTCACGTCGGCCCGTGACAGGTCCGACGCCAGGCTGTCGACCACCGAATGCACCAGCGCACCCATGTCCACCGACGCGGGCTCCAGCTCCACGCGCACCACGCGCAACAGCTCCAGCATGTCGGTGATCATCTGGCCCATGTTGCGCGACGAGCGCGTGATGCGCTGGAACATGTCGAGCGCCAGCGGACTGAGCTTGTCGCCCTCTTCCTCCGAGATCAGCGAGGCGAAACCGTTGACCGAGCGCAGCGGAGCGCGCAGGTCGTGGGCGATGGAATAGGAGATCGCCTCCATGTCCTTCATCGACCGCTCCAGCTCGGCCGTGCGCTCGACCACGCGCCGCTCCAGGCTGGCGTTGAGCGCGCGCACCTGCTCTTGCGCGGCCACGCGCTCGTGGATGTCCAGGTGCGTGCCCGACATGTACAGCGCCTGGCCACCCGGTCCGCGCCGGTGCACTCGCCCGCGGTCGTTGATCCAGACCCAGTGGCCGTCCTTGTGGCGCATGCGGATGTCGCACTCGTAATACGGCAGCTCGCCCGCCCAGTGCCACTGCAGCACGCGTTCGGCACGCTCCAGGTCGTGCGGGTGCACCAGGCGGCGCCAGGTGTCGAAGGTGACCGGCATCAACTCGGCGACGGTGTAACCCAGCATCTCCGCCCAGCGGTCGTTGATGACCATGGCGCCGGTCTCGATGTTGGTCTCCCAGATGCCCGGGCGCGTGGCTTCCAGCACCCACTGCAGGCGCTGCCGTTCGTCGCGCAGGGCCTCCTCGGCGCGCACGTAGGACGTCACATCGGAATAGGTCCGCACGAAGCCGCCTTCGGGCAGCACACGGGTGTGGATGTCCAGCACCCGGCCATCCTGGGTGGACCGGATGTAGCGCTCGGGCGGCTGGACACCCGGTCCGCTGCTCAGGTATTCCCGCACGGACCGGTCGACCGTGTCCAGCAGGCCATCGAAGTCACCGCGCAGGCGCTGGAACTCGACCACCTCGTGCGCCAGCGGGTGCGACGCCAGCAAGGACTCCGGCAGGTCCAGCAACTCCAGCAGGCGGCGGTTGTAGAAACGCACACGGCCCTGCGCGTCCACCTGGGTCAGCCCCTGGTCGATGCTGTCGAACGTGAGCTGCAGCGCGGCGCTCTTTTCGGCCAGCAGGGCGCTGGTGGCCTGGAACTGCAGCCGCGCCCGCCGGCGCTCGTTGTGGCCGCGCCAGGCGATCACCAGTTGCCGCACCGCGCCCAGCAGCGGCTGCAGGAACTCCACGTCGGCCTCGCTGTACCCCCCGGGCTGGTTGGCCAGCCCGACCATGGCCACCAGGCGGTCGCCCACCGCCAGCGGCACGCCCAGAAACGCTTTCATGGGGCGGTGCCCGGACGGCATGCAACCGCCGGAGCGCGGATCGTTGGCCGGGTCGTTGGCGATCACCGTTTCGCCGGTGCGCAGCGCGTGCCCGAACAGGGACTGCAGGTTGCGGAACACCATGCCCGACTCCAGCTGCTCGTCGTGCATCTTCCGGGACGTCTCGTCCCAGGCGATGTTGGAGATCGCGTGCGTCTTGAGGTTGGGCTGCTCGCGCATGTCGAACAACACCTCACCCACGAAACCGTATTCGCTGCCGGTCACCGACAGCAGGGTTTCCAGCAGCCCGGCGAAGGCCGAGCGCTTGTCCTCCGATTCGATGAACGCCGCCTGGGCCTGCTGCACGGCTTCGAGCATGTGGTGCTGGCGGGACAGCGACTCCTGCGCCAGGCGCGACACCGTGACATCGTTGCAGAAGCCATACCAGCGCGTGGAACCATCGGGCTCCCGGTGGGGCTGGGCGTCCACGGCGTACCAGCGCAGACCCCGTTGGGGCAACTTCACCCGGTACACGCCGCGCCAGGGCAGCAACTGTTCGGCGCTGCGCAACATCGACACCAAAAGCGGCTTCTTGTCGTCCTGGTGAACCCGCAGGAAGAACAGGTTGCCGTTGTCGGCCAGCTGGCGCGGATCGATCTCCAGCATGTCGCGTGCGCGTTCGCTCATGAAGCCGAACGAACTGCTGCCGTCGGGCCGCACGCGCGCCTCGAACAGCACGCCCGGCACACGGGCCGCGATGTTCTGCAGGAAGGCCAGCTGGGCGGCCAGCGCCTGAGCGGCCTCTTTCTCCGCCGTGATGTCCTGCACCACGCCGAAATCGGTCCGCGGATTGCCCGCCACCGATGTGCGGCCCATGCGGCTGCGCAGCCAGAGGTCTCGCCCGTTGTCCGGACGGCGCCAGCGGAACTCGACCGTGCGCCCGTCCATGGCCTCACGCGCGGCCATCCAGGCGGCCATGTCATCGGGGTGGATGCTGCCGCGCCCGATCGACCGGGGCAGCGTCTCCCGCTCGGCAACGCCCGCCAGCTCATAGAGCCCGCTGGACCACACCACATGCTCTTCGTCGACCGCGTTGGTCCAATGCCCCACCCGGGCCAGCTTCTCGATCGCACCGTACAGCTCCACCCGCTGCTGCAGGTCCAGATTCATGGCCTGCAAGGCGTGCTCGGCCTCGAACTCGCGGGAAATTTCGAGCAGGAACACCAGCAGCAGTGGCTCGGGCGACACGTCCAGCCGGCGGGTCAGCAAGCGCACGCGGTGGCCACGGTCTTCGTTCAGGCAGACGACGCGTTGGCCTGGTTCGAGCGACAGCGTGGCCAGGTAGGCCTGGCGCTCCGCTTCGCTGGGCCAGTGCCCCAGCTCCACCGTGGTGCGGCCCAGCACGGCCTCACGTGTCGTGCCGGTGGCGGCCAGCCAGGCGTCGTTGACCGCCAGCAACACACCGTCGGAGGCGCGGCTCAACGACGCCGGCACCGGGGCGGCCATGAACATGGCTTCGTAGGGCAGACCGGCAGGGTCGTGAGGAGCTGGACTCATGGGCCTGGAAACGGTGCAAAACACAAGGGTGGCGCCCATTGTGGCGCAAGCGTGGCCCGGGGCCGAACTGCTACAGTTGCCGGCCGTATCCGATCGCACGCCCGAGCCCGCCTTGACCGCCCCGCTGGACCACCACACCCCCATGATGCAGCAGTACCTGGCCCTCAAGGCCGGGTATCCCGACACCCTGCTGTTCTACCGCATGGGTGACTTCTACGAAATGTTCTACGCCGACGCCGAAAAGGCCGCCCGGCTGCTGGACATCACGCTCACTCAGCGCGGTCAGTCGGGTGGGCAGCCGGTGGTCATGGCCGGCGTGCCCTTCCATTCGGTCGAGAGCTACCTCGCGCGCCTGATCAAGCTCGGCGAGTCGGTGGCCATCGCCGAACAGGTGGGCGATGTGGCCACCGCCAAGGGGCCGGTCGATCGCAAGGTGGTCCGCGTGGTCACGCCCGGCACCCTGACCGACGCCGAACTGCTGTCGGACAAGACCGAAGCGCTGGTGATGGCGGTGCACCCAGGCGCCCGCACCGGCGCCGGCCTGGCCTGGCTGTCGGTCACCCAAGGCATCGTATTCATGGCGCAGTGCGCCAGTGACGAGCTGGCCGACTGGATCGCCCGCGTCGGCCCCGGCGAACTGCTCTACAGCGCAGAGGTCACGCCCGCGTTTGAAAAGCAGCTGCAGCAGCTCACGGCGCAGGCACTGCCCAGCGGACAGCGCACCGTGGCCGTGGTCCGGCCCGCCTGGGCGTTTGACGCCAGGCTGGGCGAACGCAAACTGCTCGAACAGCTGCAGGCCGCGAGCCTGGCCGCCTGGGACGCGCAGGATCTGAAAGACGCCCACGCCGCCGCCGCCGCGCTGCTGGCCTACGCCGAACACACCCAGGGCCGCGCGCTCACCCATATCCAGAGCCTGCAGGTCGCGCGCAGCGGCGAGCTGATCGACCTGCCGTTGAACACGCGGCGCAACCTCGAACTCACCCACACCTTGCGCGGCGAGACCAGTCCCACGCTGTTCTCGCTGCTGGACACCTGCCACACCGGCATGGGCAGCCGCGCGCTGCGCAACTGGTTGCTGGAGCCGCGCCGCGAGCGCACACAGGCGCGCGAGCGGCTGGCCGCCATCGGCCTGCTCCGCGGCGGTCTGTGGCAAAACCTGCGCAGCGATCTCAAGGGATCGAGCGACGTCGAACGCATCACCGCCCGCACCGCGCTGCGCCAGGTGCGTCCGCGCGAGCTGGTCGGCCTGGCGGCGACCCTGGCCCGCTCCGCGCAGCTCGCCCGCGCGCTGGCCGCGGGCATCGGCACCACGCCGCCCGCGCTGCTGCAGCGCATCGCCACCGACCTGGTGCCCCCCGCGGGTTGTGCCGAGCTGCTGGCCCAGGCCATCGCGCCCGAGCCGGCCGCGCTGGTGCGCGATGGCGGCGTGATCGCCGACGGCTTCGACACCGAACTCGACGAGCTGCGCGCCATCCAGACCAACTGCGACGGTTTCCTAATCGACCTGGAAACCCGCGAGCGCGCGCGCACCGGCATCGCCAACCTGCGCGTTCAGTTCAACAAGGTGCACGGCTTCTACATCGAGGTGACGGCCAGCGGCCTGGACCGCGTGCCCGACGACTACCGCCGCCGCCAGACGCTCAAGAACGCCGAACGCTTCATCACGCCCGAACTCAAGGCCTTTGAAGACAAAGCCCTGAGCGCGCAGGACCGGGCGCTGGCGCGCGAAAAACACCTGTACGAACTGCTGCTCGACGAGTTACAGGCCTGGATCGCCCCGCTGACGCAGCTCGCCCGCGCCATGGCGGCGCTGGACGCGCTGTGCGCCCTGGCCGAGCGCTCGCTGACCCTGAACTGGACCGAGCCGACGTTCGCGCCCGAGCCCTGCATCGAGATCCGCGGCGGCCGCCATCCCGTCGTCGAAGCGCGACTCAACGAAACCACCGGCGGCAGCTTCATCGCCAACGACACGGTGCTGGGCGGCAAGCAGCGCATGCAGGTCATCACCGGCCCCAACATGGGCGGCAAGAGCACCTACATGCGCCAGGTCGCGGTCATCGTGCTGCTCGCTTCCATGGGCAGCTACGTGCCGGCCGCCCGCTGCCGACTGGGCCCCATCGACGCCATCCACACCCGCATCGGTGCGGCCGACGACCTGGCCAACGCGCAGTCGACCTTCATGGTCGAGATGACCGAGGCCGCGCAGATCCTGCACGCCGCGACACCGCAGAGCCTCGTCCTCATGGACGAGATCGGCCGCGGCACCTCCACCTTCGACGGTCTGGCGCTGGCCGGCGGCATCGCCGCCCACCTGCACGACAAGGCGCGCTGCTTCACCCTGTTCGCCACCCACTATTTTGAGCTGACCGAGTTCCCGGCCGGCCACCACGGCGCGGTCAACGTGCACGTGAGCGCGGTCGAAGGCGGCGGCAAGGGCGGCATCGTCTTCCTGCACCAGATCGAGCCCGGACCGGCCAGCCGCAGCTACGGCATCCAGGTCGCGCGCCTGGCGGGTGTGCCCACCGCCGTGGTGCAGCACGCCCGCCACGCCCTGGCCGCGCTGGAAAGCCAGAGCGAACAGCACCGCAGCCAGGTGGACCTGTTCGCCCCGCCCCCGGCTGCGCCCGAACCCGAAACGCCGCCGGTGGTGGCCGCGCTGGCGGGCATCGACCCCGACACGCTGTCGCCGCGCGAGGCACTGGACCTGATCTACCAGCTCAAAAAGCTGGCCTGAGTGGCTCAGCCGCCCGAAAGGGCCGCTGCCCTACACTCAAAGGTTGCTTTTTTCCGGTGCTGAGCGGTTTGCCCAGACGCCAAGACCCCGAACTTTCTCACACGTCCCATGACTTACTGCGTCGCCGTCAAACTCAAGGCCGGACTGGTCTTTCTCTCCGATTCGCGCACCAACGCGGGCCTGGACCAGATCAGCACCTTCCGCAAGATGATCGTCTACGAGAAGCCGGGCGACCGCTTCATGTGCCTGCTCTCGGCCGGCAACCTGAGCATCTCGCAGTCGGTGCGCGAGATCCTGCAGGTCGAAAAGCTGCCGCACCACGACGGCGGCGAACCCATCACCATCTGGAACGCCACGAGCATGTTCGACGCTGCGCGCGTGCTGGGCTCGGCCGTGCGCCACGTGTTCGAACGCGACGGCGAGGCGCTGCAGCGCGCCGGGGTGGACTTCAACGTGTCGATGATCTTCGGCGGCCAGATCGGCAACGAAGGCATGCGCCTGTTCCAGGTCTATTCGGCCGGCAACTTCATCGAGGCCACGCCCGAGACGCCGTTCTTCCAGGTCGGTGAGTCCAAGTACGGCAAGCCGGTGCTCGACCGCGTGATCACGCTCGACACGCCGCTGGACGAAGCCGCCAAGTGCGCCCTGGTGTCCATGGACAGCACGCTCAAGTCCAACCTCTCGGTGGGCCTGCCGCTGGACCTGGTGGTCTACGAAGCCGACACGCTCAAAACCGACAAGATCACCTGCATCGACGAAAACAACCCGTACTTCCGCATGGTGCGCAACACCTGGGGCCAGAAGCTGCGCGAGGTGTTTGACAGCATCGAAGACCCGGCCTGGGACGGCGCACCGACCAGCGTGCCGCTGATGGGCTGCAGCACCCGCAGCCAGCCGCTCAAGAAGATCACGAACGCCGATGAGAAGCTGATCTGATGTCATCCCGGTCGCACAGGGTTCAGGGGAAGACAGTCCTCCGGGGCGAGGTGCCCCAATACAGGGGTGCGGTGGAACCGGCTTCGCCGCGCCACTCGCACCGCCCCCTTGAGGGGGTGACGCGCCCACGGCGCGGCGCGGGGGTGGGCCTATGTCCCTGATCGTTTTCTCCCACGCCAACAGCTTCCCGGTCAGCACCTACGCGGTGCTGTTCCGCAGCCTGCGGGCGCGCGGCTACACCGTGCGCGGGGTCGACAAATTCGGCCACGATCCGCGGTACCCGGTCACCAGCAACTGGCCGCACCTGGTGCAGCAACTGGCCGACTTTGCCGGGCCGGAGGTCGAGCGCCATGGCCAGGGGGCCTGGCTGGTCGGGCATTCGCTGGGCGGGTTCCTCAGCCTCATGTGCGCCGCGCGCCACCCGGTGCTGGGCGGCCAGCCGGTCAAGGGCGTGCTGCTGATCGATTCGCCGGTTCTCGGCGGCTGGCGCGCACGGGCGCTGGAGCTGGCCAAACGCACGCAGCTGGTGGGCTCGATATCGCCCGGCAAGATCAGCCGCAAACGCCGCAACGCCTGGCCCGACGCGCAGACCGCGTTCGACCACTTTGCCCACAAAAAGGCCTTTGCCCGCTGGGATCCGCAGGTGCTGCGCGACTACATCGAGCACGGCACTCACGACGAGCACACCCCCCAGGGCGTGCGCCGCGTGCTCGGCTTTGACCGCGACGTGGAAACCGCGATCTACAACACCCTGCCCCACAACCTCGACCGCCTGCTGCGCCGCCACCCGCTGCAATGCCCGGTGGCCTTCATCGGTGGCACCGAGTCGGCCGAGATGAAGCAGGTCGGCATGGCCATGACGCACAAGGTGGTGGGCCGCGACCACCCGGACCGGCTGCGCATGATCGAAGGCAGCCACCTGTTCCCGATGGAACAGCCGCACGAGACCGCGGTGGCCATCGACGCATCGCTCAAAGCCCTGTCGCGTTGAACACACACGCCGGCACGCGGTCCGGCCCAGGCCGGACACCCCAGTCCCCCAAGCGCCGCCGCTGTGGCTACGATGGCGGTTCATGACGCCATCCCATCCCCCCAGCCCAGTGTGGCTGCAGCTCTGGCAAGGTCTGCTGGCCTGGGAGCCGCGGCACCTGCACGCGTGGCAGCGCGTGGGGGTGGCGATCGCGCTCACCCTGCTGGCGGCCTGGCTGCGCGTCGCCCTGGCGCCGGCCGAATCGGGCGGGCGCTTCATCACCCTGTCGCTGGCGGCGGCGCTCTCGGCCTTGTACGGGGGCTTCATGGCCGGCATGGTCAGCACGGTGCTGGGCATGGTGCTGGTCAACTTCTTCATGGTCCGCCCCTACGGTGCGCTCGCCTTCGACAACCTGGGCGAGGCCTTCTGGCTCAACCTGTGGCATGCACTCACACAGCTGGTGGTGGTGGGTGCCATCGCGCAGATGCAGCAGCGCAACCGGCGCCTGCAGGCCGCCACCGAACAGGCCCAGCTGAGCCAGCAGCGGTTCGTGGAAACCTTTGAACACGCGGCCTCGGGCTTCTCGCACGTCGCGCTCGATGGGCAGTTGCTGCGGGTCAACCAGAGCTTCTGCGACATCGTCGGCTACAGCGCCGACGAGCTGCAGCACCTGCGCTTTCAGGACATCACCCACCCCGACGACATCGGCCCCGACGTGGCGTACCTGCAGCAGGCGCTGAGCGGCGGACGCGACCACTACACGCTGGAAAAGCGTTACCGCCACAAGCAGGGCCACTGGGTCTGGGTGCAGCTCACGGTGGCGCTGGTGCGCAAAGCCGATGGCAGCCCGAGCTATTTCATCTCGGTGGTGCAGGACCTCAGCGCGATCAAGGCCACGGAAACCGCCCTGCGCACCATGCAGAATCTGCTCGACCAGGCACAGGCCTTGGCCCGCATGGCCGTGTGGCAAGCCGATCTCGGCACCGGACATATCACCAGCCTGTCGCTCGACAGGCCCTTCCTGGACTTTCCGCAGAACGACTACGCCATCGCGGACCTGATGCAACACATCCACCCTGATGACAGGCCCCGCGTGCAGACGCTCTGGCCAAAAGCCGTCAAGGGGCAGACCGCTTACGAAATCGAGTACCGCGTGCTGCTGGGCGGTCGCGAACACTGGCACGCGGTCAAGGCCGAGTTCGAACGCGACGACAAAGGTCGTGCGCGGCGCGCCCTGGGCGTGACGCTCGACATCACCGAGCGCAAGCGCATCGAGCTGGAGATCCAGCAGCTCAACGCGAGCCTGGAACAGCGCATCCAGGAACGCACGCTAGAGCTCAAGGCGGCCTACGACGAGCTGGAAAGCTACTCCTACGCGGTGGCGCACGACCTGCGCTCGCCACTGCGCATCATCAACGGCTTTGCCCAGGCGCTGCAGGACGACCACCCCGTGCTGGGCGAGGCCAGCGCCCTGCACCTGCGCCGCATCATGGGCGCCAGCGCCAAGATGGGCCAGCTGATCGACGGACTGCTGCAACTCTCTCAGTACGGCCGCGGCGAGGTGCAGCGCCACCCGGTGGACATCAGCGCCATTGCCACCCGGCTGCTGGAGGAACTGGCCGCCGACGACCCGCAGCGCGAGGTGCAGTGGAGCGTGGACGCCGGCCTGTTGGCCATGGCCGATCCGCCGCTGATCGAAGCCCTGCTGCAGAACCTGCTGCACAACGCCTGGAAATACACCGCCAAGGTGCCGGCCGCGCGCATCCACGTGTTCGCCGCCACCCGCGGCGGTCAGCGCTGTTTCTGCATCCGCGACAACGGCGTTGGTTTCGACATGGCCCACGCGGACAAGCTGTTCCAGCCGTTCCAGCGGCTGCACCTGCCGCACGAGTTCAGCGGCCTGGGCATTGGCCTGGCCACGGCGCGGCGCATCGTGCTGCGCCATGGCGGCGTGATGGACGCGCAATCGGCCCCGGGACAGGGGGCCACGTTCTGCTTCACGCTGCCGGACGAAGCGCCCAACCCGACCGATCTGAACTGAACACGAGAATGGCCCCCACGCTCCACCGCTGACGCGGGTCGCTGCCGGTTTACTCGGCCCAGTGCACCCAGCCCATGTGGGCGGTCAGCAGGATCAGCGCACCAAAGGCGATGCGGTACCAGGCGAACGGCACGAAGCTGTGGCTGGCCACGTAGCGCAGCAGCCAGCGGATGCACAGCCAGGCGCTCAGGAAAGCGAACAGCAGACCCACGGCGAACATGGGCACGTCGTCCACCGACAGCAGCGCGCGTTCCTTGTAGAGGCTGTAGACGCCGGCGCCGATCAGCGTCGGGATGGCCAGATAGAAGCTGAAGTCGGTGGCGGTCTTGCGCGAGAGACCCAGCAGCATGCCGCCGATGATGGTGGCACCGCTGCGGCTGGTGCCGGGCACCAGGGCCAGGCACTGCACCAGGCCGAGTTTGAGCGCGTCCCAGGGCGTCATGTCGTCCACCGACTGGATGCGCGCCGTCTGCTGGGCGCGCCGCTCGGCCCACAAAATGATGAAGCCACCCACGATGAAGGTGGTGGCCACCACGGTGGGCGTGAACAGGTTCGCCTTGATGGCTTTGCCGAACAGCAGGCCCAGCATCACCGCCGGGATGAAAGCGATCAGCACATTGAGCGCAAACCGCTGCGCCTGGCGCTGGCTGGGCAGGCCCAGCAGCGTCTCGCGCAGGCGCTGCCAGTACACGATGATCACGGCCAGGATCGCGCCGGTCTGGATCGCGATCTCGAACACCTTGGCCTTGGCATCGACAAAGCCCAGCAGGCTGCCCGCCAGGATCAGGTGCCCGGTGGACGAAATCGGCAGGAATTCGGTCAGGCCCTCCACCACGCCCATGATGGCGGCCTTGATCAACAGCATCAGATCCATAAACGTCGGGGTCCGCGCGCGGCGGTTCGCAAAAATGACAACAGGCCAAGGGCTGGCCTGTTTTGCAGCCGGCTATCGTACCTGCTGGGCCTTGGGCGGGGCGCTGTCCGCCGCCTCCAGCTGCAGGCGCAGCCCGCCGGGCACCACGCTCAGCGCGCCGGGCTTGAGGCCGCGGCCCTCCAGGCGGCGCATGTCCGCCGCGTCCAGCCGGTGCACCACCAGGTCCTCAAACAGCTTGTCGGCCAGCAGCGCGCCCAGCTGGTGCGCCCGCCCCGCGTAGGCCCGGGGCAGGCCGCTCAGGTCAAAGCGCTCCACCTTCACGTTGGCCAGCCGCACCGTCGCATCCGACGGCTCCAGCCGCAGCGCGTAGCTCAGGCCCAGCGTGCCTGTCATCTGCCGCTCGCTCAGCACCGAGGTGCCCAGCGAATACGCCAGTTCGGTGCCGATCCGGTTCTGCTCCGGCATCAGCCGCACGCGCGGCGCGCTCAGCGTCACGTCGAACAGGTCCAGGTAGCGCTGGCTGCGCGGGAACGAACGGCCCATCAGCTCCACCAGCCGCGCCTCTGAAATCTCCACCGTGCGCGGCCCGCCCAGGCCGGCGCACCCCGCCAGCAGGGCCAAGCCCGACACGGCCACCAGCCCGCCCGCGCGCAGGCCCGCGCGCCTTGTCATCACCTGTTGCATACACCGCCCTTCCCTGTTGATGGCGCCCTGAGCGCTCTGAACTGCCGGCGATTGTAAAAAGCGCCCGTCCCTCGGCACCGCAGGGACCACGCACGGCCGGTGCCCCACGCGTTCGCTCCGTCGCGCATCCCGTGCATGTCGCGCGCCCCAGGCGCCGTTTCGCGCCCGCCGCGGGGCGTTTGGTCGCAGGCCCGTGGCGCGGCGGCGGCGCGGCCGGCACAGTCGCCCCCAGCCCACCGAACCGCATCCCCACGGAGCCCGCCATGCAGATGACCCCCATGATCGCCGTGCACCTGACCACCGCGCTCGCCGCGCTGGTGATCGGGCCCGTTGCCCTGTGGGCGCGGCGCGGCCTCGGCCCGCGTTTCGCCACCGCCCAGCGCCCACGCCTGCACCGCGCCGCGGGCTACGCCTGGGTCACGCTCATGCTGCTCACCGCCTTCTCGGCCCTGTTCATCCGTGACTTCCAGTTGCCCAATATCGCAGGCTACACCCCCATCCACCTGGTCGTGCCGTACACGCTGGTCGGCCTGTTCCTGGCCTTCCGCCGCCTGTTCCGGGGCGATGTGGCCGGTCACCGCAAAAGCATGCTGGGCCTGTACCTGGGCGCTTGCATCGGTGCCGGCCTCTTCACCCTGCTGCCGCAGCGCTTCCTCGGCCAGCTGGTCTGGGGCCAGTGGCTGGGCCTGCTCTGAAGCCGACGCCTGCATCCCTGAAATTGGAATCTGACCCCGTTTTGCTTGACCCCGTTTTGGAACCCATCTTGGAGATCCCTATGACCACCACCACCCCGCTCCCGCCCGAACTCGAACGCCTGGCCCGCCGCAACGTGGGTCTGCGCCTGGGCTGGCTGGTCCACGCCACCGTGTTTGTGCTGGTCAACGCGGGCCTGTGGCTGGCCGGCAGCCGCAGCGGTTGGCTGGGTCTGCCCACGGGCGGCTGGGTCCTCGGCCTGCTGGTGCACGGCGCCGTGGTCTGGCTGCGCCCGCTGGGCGACGGGCTGCGCGAACGCCTGCTGGCGCAGGAACGCCAACGCCTGCAGCGCCGCTGATGGTCCCCATGGCCGGGTTGGACGCCTCCAGGCCCGTGCCAGAATGTTCGCGCCCCCACCCTTTGCACACCTCCCCGCCATGACCCTGCACACCGGCCTCTGGTGGCTGCGCTGGCTGCCCGCCGACAGCCGGGCCGGCGTGCAGCGGCGCGCGCTCATCGTCTGGGGCGTGGCCGCCGTCATCGCGCTGCTGCAAACCCTCTTCAGCCCCGCGCAGCACCCGCTGGGCGCCTCGCTGGTCTACAGCTACGGCATCAGCACCTGCATCTGGTTCCTGTGCGATCCGCTGCGCATCGCGCTGCGGCGCTGGCTGCGGGCCGAGGCGCCGCATTACTGGACCCTCAACGCCCGTTCGGTGCTGCACCAGCTGCTGGCCATCGTGCTGGGTTATGCCGCCGGCACCGCCATGGGCGACGCCTACACCGGCCGCTCCACCTGGCAGCTGCTCCTGCTCTCGCCCGAGCGTTTCTGGGGCTTCCTGCTGTGGTCGGTCGGCATCAGCGCGGGCTTTCTGTTTTTCTTCTACCACCGCGAAAAGGCCCACGCGCTCGAACGCCTGGCCACCGACACGCGGCTGAAGCTGCTGGAAAGCCAGCTCGAACCGCACATGCTGTTCAACACACTGGCCAACCTGCGCGTGCTCATCGGCACCGACCCGGCCCGCGCCACCGCCATGCTCGACCAGCTGGGCGACTACCTGCGCGCCACGCTGGCCGCCTCGCGGGCCGACGGCACCGCCGGCAGTCACACCCTGGCACTGGAATTCCAGCGCCTGCGCGACTACCTGGGCCTCATGAGCGTGCGCATGGGCGAGCGCCTGCGCTGCACGCTGGACCTGCCCGATGACCTGGCCGGCCACCCGGTGCCGCCGCTGCTGCTGCAGCCGCTGGTGGAAAACGCGATCCGCCACGGGCTGGAGCCCAGCGTCGAAGGCGGCGAGATCGTGGTCAGCGCCAGTGCCGAAGGCGACACGCTGCGCATCACCGTTCGCGACAGCGGGGTCGGCTGCAGCGGCACACCCCTGGCAGGCTTCGGTCTCACGCAGGTGCGCGAACGCCTGGCCACCGCCTTCGGCACGCAAGGCCGGCTGGACTGGGCCAGCACACCCGGCCAGGGCACGCAGATCACCCTCAGCCTGCCGCGGCAAGTTGCCTGACACCCACACCAACGCGCCCCCATGCACGCCACCGCCCTGATCGCCGAAGACGAACCGCTGCTGGCCGCCGCGCTGCAGGCCGAACTGGCCCGCGCCTGGCCGCAGCTGCAGATCGTCGCCACCGTGGGCCACGGCGCGGCCGCGGTGCAGCAGGCGCTGGCGCTGCGTCCGCAGGTGCTGTTCCTGGACATCCGCATGCCCGGCCAGAGCGGGCTGGAAGCCGCGGCCGAACTGGCCGAGGAATGGCCCGACGGCGAGCCCTTTCCGGCGATCGTCTTCGTCACCGCCTACGACCAGTACGCCCTGCAGGCCTTTGAAGCGCAGGCGGTGGACTACCTGCTCAAACCCGTGCTGCCCGAGCGGCTGGCGCGCACCGTGCAGAGGGTGCAGGGCCTGCTGGCCCAGCGCGGCAGCGCACCGGCCAGCACCGCACCGGACGCCACGCTGGCCCACAGGCTGGACCAGCTGCGCGCCCTGCTGGCCCCCGCCGCCCCCGCGCCCGGCAGCGAACCGCTGCGCGTGATCCAGGCCAGCGTGGGCAGCACCATCCGGCTGGTGCCGGTGGACGAGGTGCTGGTGTTTGAAGCGGCCGACAAATACGTGCGCGTGCTCACACGCGACGCCGAGGTGCTGATCCGAACCCCGCTCAAGGACCTGCTGCCGCAGCTGGACGCCAGCGTGTTCTGGCAGGTCCACCGCGGCACCGTGGTGCGGGCCGATGCCATCCACAGCGTGCACCGCGACGAGGCAGGCAAGCTCAGCCTGGAGGTGCGCGGACTGCAGGAACGGGTGCCGGTCAGTCGGCTTTACGCCGGGCGTTTTCGGGCGATGTGACCTGGTTTGTTTGCGCAGCCGTTTCTCTGATGCACCTCGCGTCATGCGGGTGGTGAGGCCGGCGTTCTCCGGCTCACGCTCGCGGGCGGAGACCCTTGGTCCGCTTGCATGCTTTCGTCAACCAGGCCGTTGGCACGCTTGTTCTGTGGCAACCGCGAATGGAGCCTGCGCCCGCCGACCTCACCACCCGCATGCAGTGCGACGATGGTGCGCAGAGGATTTCATGGGTCCGGTTGCCGTGTCTATTGGGCGCGCCCACCTGTCAGCGGGGCTGGGACGTGGGGAGCCCGGGCGCAGGCTCCATTCGCGGTTGCCCACACGACTGCGAACAAGCCCCGTGTTGACGAAACAAACTCAGCTAACAAGCCCAGCCGCCGGGTAGGTGAGCCGGAGAACGGGCACCCCACGTCCC
>NZ_JBPCSJ010000246.1:0-2566 GCF_051007235.1 Hydrogenophaga sp.
CTGGTCCATGCAGGCCACGCCCGCGTGGCGGTGCAGCACGGCCAGCAGCATGGCCAGGCGGTCGCGGTCGAGGCCGACCGACAGGCGCCGCGGCGAGGGCCCGCCGCTGTCCACCAGGGCCTGGATCTCCACCAGCATCGGTCGCGTGCCTTCCAGTGTCACCATCACGCAGCTGCCAGGTACCGGTTCCGAGTGTTGCGACAGGAAGATCGCGCTCGGGTTGCTCACGCCCTTGAGGCCCTTCTCGGTCATGGCGAACACGCCGATCTCGTTGACCGCGCCAAAGCGGTTCTTGATCGCACGGATCAGGCGGAAGCTGCTGTGTGTGTCGCCCTCGAAATACAGGACGGTGTCCACCATGTGTTCCAGCACGCGCGGACCGGCCAGCGCGCCTTCTTTGGTCACGTGGCCGACCAGCACGATGGCCGTGCCGCTGGCCTTGGCCGCGCGGGTGAGGTGGGCCGCGCATTCGCGCACCTGCGCCACCGAACCCGGCGCGCTGGTCAGCTGTTCGGAATACACGGTCTGGATCGAGTCGATGACGGCGATGGCGGGCTGGTGTGCCGCCAGCGTGGCGAGGATCTTTTCCAGCTGGATCTCGGCCAGCACTTGGACCTGCGAACCGTCCAGCCCCAGCCGGCGCGAGCGCAGTGCGACCTGCGCGCCCGACTCTTCGCCGGTGACGTACAACGTGCCGCCCCCACGCTCCCCCGCTGCGCGAGGTCCGCTGCCCCCCAAGGGGGCTTTCGCGCCTTGGGGCGGCCCGGCGTCGCTCAGGGTTTTCTGCCACGAGCGTTGCAGCGAGTCCAGCGCCTGCAGCAGCAGGGTGGACTTGCCGATGCCCGGATCGCCGCCGATCAGCACCACGCCACCTTCCACGATGCCGCCGCCCAGCACCCGGTCCAGTTCGTCGTGGCCGGTGGGGGTGCGCTGCACGTCGGTGGCTTCGATGTCGGCCAGCGTGGTCACCTCGGCCGTCTTGGCCAGCGCGGCGAAGCGGTTCTTGGCGGGCGCGCTGGATTCGGCCACCGATTCGATCAGCGTGTTCCAGGCGTTGCAGTGCGGGCACTTGCCCAGCCAGCGCGGGCTGGTGCCGCCGCATTCGTTGCAGGTGTAGATCGTCTTTTCTTTGGCCATGTGGCCGGCAATATAGTCGACACCCCGCCGTGCCGGTCTGTGCCCGACCCCCTACGCCCCCCACCACCGTGTCCACTGCCCGCTCCGCGTCTTCGAACCGTGTCGTCCCCGCCACCGCCCTGCAGGCGCTCGCGCCGGGCGCGCAGCCGCTGTCGGCCGCGGCCCGCGCCTTCAACCTGCAGCTGACCCGGGTCGACAAACTCCGCGCGCAGCTCGACGAGCTGGATGCGCTCGGCCAGTCGCACCGCGTCGAGCAGCACCGCTGGGCCACCCCACTGCGACAACGCCAGCGCCAGCACATGCGCGCCCTGGCGTTGGCGCTGCAAGCGCATCTGCAGGACAAGGCCCTGAGCCGCGTGCAGCAGGCCACCGCCACCGAGGCGCTGTGCGACCTGGCCCAGGCGCTGGCCGGCGAGGGCGATGCCGAGATGGCCGCGCTGCACGACCGGCACAGCCCGCAGACCCTGGCGCAGAAGAAGCAGGCGGCTGCCGAGGCGATGCGGGCGCGACTGGAGGCGGCGCTGGGCGAGCCGCTGGGCGGCGAGGGCGAAGCGCTGTCGGCCGAGGAACTGGTGCGCGAAGGCCTGGCCCGCTGGCGTGCCGAGCGCGAAGCCGCCCAGGAACGCCGCCAGGCCAAGGCCCAGGCGCGCAAGGCGCGGCAGCAACCGGGCACCCCGCGGGCCGAGGCGCAGGCCCAGGCGGCCGACGCCGACACGCAGCTGCGCACCCTGTTCCGCCAGCTGGCCAGCGCCCTGCACCCCGACCGCGAGCCCGACGAAACCGAGCGTGTGCGCAAGACCGCGCTGATGAGTGAAGCCAACACCGCCTACGCGCGCAAGGACCTGGTGACGCTGATGCAGATCCAGCTGCGCGCCGAGCTGGCCGATCCGGCCGCCGTCTCGCGCCTGGCGGACGACCGGCTGGCCGCGTTGACGCTGCTGCTCAAGCAGCAGGTCGCCGGGCTGGAGCGCGAGCGCGCCGCGCGCCAGGGCCAGCTGGCGGCCGAGTTCGACCTGCCGCACCAGCAGGTGGCCAACCCGAACACCCTCAGGCAGGCGCTGCTGGCGCAGGTGGCGGCGCTCGAATCGGCCGTGGCACAGCTGGAACAGGACCTGGCCGCGGTGCAGGACGTGGCGACGCTCAAGCGCTGGCTCAACCGCCGGCGCGAGGCGCCGCCCCCCGCGGTGCAGGCGGACCGGGACCCGGACGATTACGTCTGAGCCGTTGCCGGGTGGCGGTAGCGCCGCGTGATCTCGGCCACCTCGACCGAGTAGCTGGCGTACCAGCGCTCACGGCCCAGCCGCTGTCCGACCAGGTGGTCGCTGTGCTGCTTCCAGGCGCGGATGCTGGCCTCGTCGGGCCAGTAGGACAGCGCGATTTCCTGGTCGCCCTCGGTGACGGCGGTGAAATCCAGGCAGCCGAATTGCGT
>NZ_JBPCSJ010000247.1:0-1969 GCF_051007235.1 Hydrogenophaga sp.
CTGCCCGACCTGTGGCTCAAGGCGCTGGTGCCGGCCAACCGCATCGAGCTGCCCCGCATCCGCCGCCTGCTGCACTGGCTCACGGTGCAGCTGCAGTCAGCCCAGCTGGGGGGTCACTGGCCCACGGCCCCGCACCCGGCGACCTGAGCCGACCGGTGGACCGCCGGTCATCCCCCGGGGGTGGTGGGCGGGCGCCAGTAAGCGTAAGACCAGGCCGTGACCATACCGGCGCGGCGGTACAGGGCCAGGGCCGGCGTGTTGGCCGCGTCGACTTGCAGAAAGGCCCGGGTGATGCCCCGGCGCTGCGCTTCCAGCGCCATGGCGCGGATCAGGCGCCCCGACAGGCCCCGCCCACGGTGGCTGGCCGCCGTTCGCAGGCCGTGCAGGCTCAGCCAGCCCTGCGCGTAACAGGCGGCGCCGCAGGCCAGCGTCTGCCCGCCTTCGCGCAGGCTGGCGAACAGCGTGCCCTCAGCGCGCGACAGGGCCTTCGATCGGCTGGCTCCGTCGACCGGGTCCAGCCCCTCGCCCAGGAACATCGCCATCCAGGCGGCGTCTGGGCGGATGTCCAGCGACACGCCGTCGGTGTGGCTGGACAGCGCTTGCAGGCCGTCCAGCGCGCCGACCAGGGTCAGCGTGGGTTGTTCGCGCCGGTAACCGCTCGCGGCCAGCTGTGGCCACCAGGCTTCAAACGCGGGCAGGTCCGGCAGTCGAAACACCGGGCGCAAGCCGGCGTCGCGGTAGCGCCGGGCGATGGTGTGAATGAGCGCCGGATCGTGTGCGCCATGGTGCAGCGGCACGGCGCTGTGGGCCCGACCGACCGTGCCGGAGTCCAGCGGCAGCAGCCAGCCGTCGAGGGCGTCTACCCGCTCCGGTGCGACCGCGGTCAGCGTCGCACGCTCGATGGACTCGACGTCGACGGCGCTGAGCAACAGGCTCGCCACAGCAGCAGGGTCAGGCGTTGCTGGACGCGATGCCCCACTTGGCCAGCGCGGCGTCGTCGCTGACCCGGGCGTCGACCCAGCGTGCGCCCTCAGGCGTCTGTTCCTTCTTCCAGAACGGCGCCTGGGTCTTGAGGTAGTCCATCAGGAATTCGCAGGCCTGGAAGCTCTCGCCGCGGTGCGCAGAGGTCACGGCCACCAGCACGATCTGGTCCAGCGGCTGCAGCAGGCCCACGCGGTGGATCACCCGCGCGCCGAAGATGTCAAAGCGTTTGAGGGCCTCGTCGATCATCTGCTCGATGGCCTTTTCAGTCATGCCGGGGTAGTGCTCCAGCTCCATCGTGGACACCGACTGCCCGTCGTTGCGGTCGCGCACCGTGCCCACGAAGGTGCAAATGGCACCGACGCCCTTGTCGTTGGCGCGCAGCCGGGCGACCACGGTCGAGAGATCGAAGTCCTCGGTTTGAATGGACACACGTGGAAGGACGGGGGCGTTCATGGTCAGCCTCCGGTCACGGGCGGAAAAAACGCGACTTCAGCACCTTCGCTCAGCGCGGCGGACTCGTCGGCCATGGTCTGGTTGAGCGACACGCGCACCGCCCGGCCCCGCGCCAGCGCTTCGGCGTGAGCACCACCGCGGGCGATCAGTTCCTCGCGCAGCGCGGCCAGCGAGGTGGCCGAGGTTTCAAGGGTCTCGCTGCCGCTGCCGATGGCTTCGCGGATGGAGGCGAAATAACGCAGCTGGATCTTCATGCGAGCAGGTCCGAGAGAGCGATGAAATGAACCAGATCGCCACGGGCGATGGTGCTGCCGGCCGGGTTGTCGACCAGGCCGTCGGCCCAGACGGTGGAGGTCAGCACGCCCGAACTCTGGTTGGGGAACAGGTCCAGCCCGCCGGCCTCGTTGCGGCGCACGCGCAGGAATTCGCGGCGCTTGTCGGCGCGCGGCAGGTCGAAGTCGGCGCGCAGCCGCATGGTCTTGAACGGCGGCAGAAAGGCCGATTCAGCGGCACCCTGCAGCTTGAGCAGGAA
>NZ_JBPCSJ010000248.1:0-13000 GCF_051007235.1 Hydrogenophaga sp.
GACCGACGCCGTGGCCCGCTGCCCGGACGACGGCATTCTGATCGCCGCGGGCGCCTGGTCCGGGCTGGACGCGCCCCGACTGCGCTGGAAAACGGTGGTCATCCCCAAGACGCCCTACGGCCCGCCGGTGACCGTGGACGGGCAAGCCATCACCCGCTACATCGACAGCCAAGTGGTGGCCATCCGCCGCACCACCCAGGGCCTGCACCGCGGTCTGCGCACGCCGGACGCGCGCTGCCACCTCATGCTGCTGGACCCGCGCAGCAGCCGCGACAGCCTGCGCAACGCCATACCGGCACGCTTTGCCGTGGACTGGACGGGGTTTGAAGAAGGCGCGCAGGTACTGCAAGCCCACTTTCGACGCGAGCGGGATGCCAGCCTGAGAAATGCTGCCCTGAAACGCTACGGACCACGTTGCATGACAGAGGGCTGCGGCGAATCGGCCCTGCATCGGCTGGACGTGCACCACACCCGCCCGCTGGCCGAAGGGGAACGCCGAACCACGCTGGACGAGGTGGTGGTTCTGTGCAAAAACCACCACGCCGACGCGCACCACCGCTTTCGGCTGGCTGCGCTGGACGCGATGGATCAGGGGAAACCGCTTGCCGCACCATAACTGGCTGCACGTGAGATCAAGCTGCCGTGAAAACGCGCAGCTACTTGAAAAGGTCCAGGTGCGTGTCGCTGAAATAGTCGGATCAAGCTGCCATGAAAACGAGCAGCTACTTGAAATGGACGCTGATGTGGAAGCGCCTGGAGGGCGACCAAACTGCTGTGGAAACGTGCAGCTACTGGAAGTACATCATCCCGAACGCGGGCGGCACCTCGGGCCAAGCTGCCGTGAAAACGAGCAGCTGCTGGAAGCAATGGTCGCAAGTGGCGTAAGCCTTGCCGGATCGAGCTGCCGTGAAACGTGCAGCTGCTGGAAGTCAAACCGCATAGGCGCAAACGCCCAGCCCGACCAAGCTGCCATGAGAGCGTGCAGCTACTGGAAGTAGATGGCAACCATGGTGTCGAACAGAAAGCCCCTAGCTGCGGTGAAAACGTGCAGCTACTGAAAGGTGATCGTGGAGCGCAAGGTGCTGCGCGAGGACCAAGCTGTCGTTAGAACGTGCAGCTACTAGAACTTGTCACCATCGAACTCACGCACATGCGCCGGTCCAACTGCCGTCAGGGCGTGCAGTTACTGAAACAACCACGACGGAACGCCACATTGGCATTTTTTCAAGCTGCCGTGAAAACGTGCCGCTATGTAAACCGCCGGGGAGCACCACAAGGGCATACCCGGTGCGCGAGAATCGCCGGACCATGAAAGTCCGCTCGCTGGCCGAACTCAAGACGCTGCACAAGGTGATCGCCCAGCGGGCGGCCGCCGAAGCCGCCGCGCGTGAGGCAGAGCGCCTGCGCCTGCAGCGGCTGGACCGGGAACGGCGCCTGTTCGAGCTGGCCGTGGGGCCGGTGCAGCCGCTGGTCGCGCCGCGTCGGGTGCACCATCCGCTGCGCCCGGTGGAGCCCACGCCGCGCCAGCGCCAGCTGGACGAGCAGGCCGTGATGCGCGAGGCGTTGTCGGACGACTTCGACGTGGAAACCCTGCTGCACACCGACGAAGCGCTGAGCTTTCGCCGCCCCGGCCTGGGGCCTGACGTGGTGCGCAAGCTGCGCGAAGGGCACTGGAGCATCCAGCGCCAGATCGACCTGCACGGCCTGCGCACCGACGAAGCGCGCGAGGCCCTGGGCGCCTTCATCCGCGAGACCCATGCGCTGGGCCTGCGCTGCGTGCGCGTGGTGCACGGCAAGGGCCTGGGGTCGCCGGGCCGCACGCCGGTGCTCAAGGCCCGCGTGCTGCGCTGGCTGGTGCAGAAGAACGAAGTGCTGGCCTTTGTGCAGGCGCGGCCGGCCGAGGGTGGCGCGGGCGCGCTGGTGGTGCTGCTCAAGCCGGTAGGGCGCCGGCTGTCCACCAGCCGCCGCTGATCGAACGTGCCCCGCGCGTTCAGTGCGGCGTGTTGCGCATCCAGTCGGCGGTCTTGAAGAAGCTGTCTTTCAGGCGGGCACGCAGGTCCTCGGGCACACCGGTCTCACCCATGGCCTGGTCCATGCAGGCGAGCCACTGGTCGCGTTCGATGATGCCGATCTGGAACGGCATGTGGCGCATGCGCAGGCGCGGGTGGCCAAAGCGGTCTTCGTAGTGCGAGGGGCCGCCCAGCCAGCCGCAGAGGAACCAGAACAGCTTCTGCCGCGCGTCGTCGAGCGTGCTGCCGTGCGCCACCCGCAGCTCGTGGTAACCGGGCTCGATGTCCATCAGGTCGTAGAAGCGGTCCACCAGGGCGCGCACGCGGGCTTCGCCGCCGATCCATTCGAATGGGGTGGCGGGTTCGGAGGTGTTCATGCTCAGGTCGCTGCTTTACGGAGTGTTTCGATCACGGGGGTTTTCAGCACGCTGCGCAGCCCCCACCAGCCCGCGGCCAGCGCCAGCACGCCGCCCGAGAGGCTGCCCAGCAGCGGCACCAGCAGCGGCGGTTGCCAGCTGAACTGGAAGGCGTATTTGGCCAGACCCCAACCCACGGCCATGGCCACCAGCGAGGCCACAAAACCGGCCAGCAGGCCCACGCCCAGCAACTCGATGCGCTGCACGTTGCGCAGCAGCTTCGACCCTGCGCCCACGGCGCGCAACACAGCGAATTCGCGCTCGCGTTCGCCGCGCGTGGCGGTGATGGTGGCCAGCAACACCACCAGCCCGGCGGCCAGGGCGAAGCCGAACAGGAATTCCACCGCGCGGATGACCTGGCCCAGCACGCGCTGCACCTGGGCGATGGTCTGGCTCATGTCCACATTGGTGATGTTGGGGAATTGGCGCACCAGCGCGTTGTCGAACCGCGGGCTGCCGTCGGGCGCGCGGAAGGCGCTGATGTAGGTGACCGGTACACCGTCCATCTGCGCGACCGGGAACATGACGAAGAAGTTGACCCGCATGGACGACCAGTCCACCTTGCGCAGGCTGGTGATGCGCCGCTCCACCACCTGGCCGGCGATATCGAAGCCCAGGCGGTCGCCGAGCTTGAGGCCCAGTTCTTCGGCCAGGCCCTCTTCCACGCTCAGGCCGTCGGCCTCGTCGGGCGTCCAGCGGCCCGCCACCACCGGGTTGTGGTCGGGGGCCTGCGCGCTGTGCGAGAGGTTGAACTCGCGCTCGACCAGGCGCTGCGCGCGGTCGGTGGCGAACTGCTCGGGCACCACGGACGCGCCGTTGACCGTGACCAGGCGGCCGCGGATCATGGGGAACCAGTCGAACTTGGCCACGCCAGCGGCCTTGAGCGCCTGCTGGAAGGGCTCGGCCTGCTCGGGCTGCACGTTGATGACGAAACGGTTGGGCGCATCCGGCGGCGTGGCGTTGCGCCAGCTGGCGATCAGGTCGGTGCGCAGCAGCACCAGCAGCACCAGGGCCAGCAGGCCGACCGCGAGAGAGCTGATCTGCACCACCGCGTAGGCCGGGCGGGCCGAGAGCTGGCGCGTGGCCAGCACCAGCGCGCGCGGGGCGGTGCTTTCATTGACGCTGGCGCGCAGCAGCTTGACGGCGCCCCAGCTGATGAGCGCGAACACCGCCACCGCGGCGGCAAAACCGCCGACCGCGATGCCGCCCAGCACCAGGTCTCGGCTGGCGGCCAGCAGAAGCGCAGCAAAACCGGCCACGCCCAGGCCCAGCACGGCCAGCGTGGCGGGCTTGAGCTGCCCCACATCGCGGCGGATCACGCGCAGCGGCGGCACCTGCGCCAGCTGCAACACCGGCGGCAGGCCAAAGGCCACCATCAGGGTGAGGCCCATGCCCAGGCCCAGCAGCGCGGGCCACACGCTGACCGCCGGCAGGGCCGATTCCACCAGCCCGGCCAACAGCAGCACGAACACGTGGTGCACCGCCCAGCCCAGGGCCACGCCCAGCGCGCTGGCGGCCAGGCCGATCACCAGGAACTCGAACGCGTAGGCCCGTGCCATGGCCCCCTGCGACAGGCCGAGCACGCGCAACATGGCGCAGTCGTCCAGGTGGCGCTGGGCAAAGCCGCGCGCCGCGATGGCCACCGCCACGGCCGAGAGCAGCGCGGCCAGCAGGGCCACGAGGTTGAGGAATTTTTCAGCGCGCGCCAGCGTCTGCTGCATCTCGGGCCGGCCACCTTCCAGCGATTCGAGCCGCAGACCGCGCACGCCGGGCTTGTCGACTTCAGCCTTCGCCCAGTCGGCAAAGCGCTTGACCTGCGGGTCGGCGCCGGCCACGGCCAAGCGGTAGTTCAGGCGGCTGGCGGGTTGCACCAGGCCGGTGGCGGGCAGGTCGGCGGCGTTGATCATCACGCGCGGTGCGAAGCTCATGAAGCCGCCGCCGCGATCGGGCTCGACCACGATGACGCGGGTCAGCTGGAAACTGGCGTCGCCCAGCAGCAGCGGCTGGCCGATCTTCAGGTCCAACTGCACCAGCAGCGCGGCGTCCACCCAGGCGGTGCCGGGGGCGGGGATTTCTGGTGTGGGTGCGTCGGGCTGGTCCGGCCCCGGCGCCACGCGCAGGCTGCCGCGCAGGGGGTAACCGGGCGCCACGGCTTTGAGGGCCACCAGCTTGGCGGCCCCGCCCTCTTCGTCGCGCGCGCGGCCCATGGTCGGGAAGCCCAGGGTCTGCACCGCCTGCAGGCCCAGCGCGCGCGCCTGTTCGGCAAACGCAGGGGCCGGCGGGTTGTCGCTGCTGATGACCGCGTCGCCCCCAATGAGCGCCCGCGCGTCGCGCTGCAGGCCGTTCTGCAGCCGGTCGGCAAAAAACCCCACCGATGTCAGCGCCGCCACCGCCAGCGTCACCGCGATCAGCAGCAGGCGCAGCTCACCCGCCCGCCAGTCGCGCCACAGCGAGCGCCAGCCAAGCGACCAGAATGAAACGGGGAGTGGAGCGGGTGCAGCGGACATGCGCGGACCTTACCGCAAGCGCATCAACCGCGCGGTGCGCTGAGGTTTGGAATCGAGTCCCCTGTTCTGCCGGCCCTCACACCAACCACGTCCCGAAGCGAGGGGGTGAAAGCACGGCATGCCGCGTGAGGCCACCGAAGCGCGTGTCTCATTCGAGAACGCGGCGGAGCTGGCTCCGCCAGGCCGCTCGCGTTGCCCCTTGAGGGGCAGAGCCGGCCACACGCAGTGCGCCGGCGATGGGGGTGGGCAAACGATCCGGCGCCGGGCCGCCCCAAGCCGGATCAGCCCCCTTGGGGGGCAGCGACCCGCGCAGCGGCGGAGCGTGGGGGCCTCATTTCGTCCCGAAGATCCGGTCACCCGCGTCGCCCAGGCCCGGCACGATGTAGCCGTGCTAGTTGAGTTCGCGGTCCACCGCCGGGGTGTAGATCGGCACGTCCGGGTGGGCGTCGTGGAAGGTCTTGATGCCTTGCGGGCAGGTGACCAGGCAGACGAAGCGGATGGAGCGCGGATTCGTCGCCTTCAGGCGGTCCACGGCGGCCACGGCCGAGTTGCCGGTGGCCAGCATGGGATCGAGCACGATCACGTCGCGCTCTTCCATGCCGCTGGGCATCTTGAAGTAGTACTCCACGGCCTTGAGCGTGGCCGGGTCGCGGTACAGACCGATGTGGCCGACGCGCGCACCGGGCAGCACCTGCAGCATGCCGTCGAGGAAGCCATTGCCCGCGCGCAGGATGGACGCCAGCACGATCTTCTTGCCGTCGATCACCGGCGACATCATCTTTTCCAGCGGCGTCTCGATCTCGATCTGCTGCATGGGCATGTCGCGCGTGAGTTCGTAGGCCAGCAGGGCCGACAGCTCGTGCACCAGCTCGCGGAAGCTCTTGGTGCTGGTGTCCTTCTTGCGCATCAGCGTGAGCTTGTGCTGGACCAGGGGGTGGGTGATGACGTGGACGTCGCGGCTCATGGCGGTCGGGTCTTTCTTGCAAAGGGAGCGTTGAATGGGAGAGTGGAACGCCAGCAACCGGCGCCAGCGCTCCAGGGAGGTTCCAAGTGTAGGCCCGCGCCCCGGCGGGCGGCCGATCAGGCGGCGCCGGCTTCGGCCGGCACGGCGTCGAACACGATGCGCTGCGGGTGCGAGAAGCAGAAGAAGCGCTTGTGCGTGGCACGGCCCACGGCGCACAGGCCCACGCGCTGGGCCACGTGCAGGCCCATCTCGGTGATGCCGCTGCGCGAAATGACCACCGGCACGCCCATCTGGGCCGACTTGATGACCATTTCGCTGGTCAGGCGGCCGGTGGTGTAGAACACCTTTTCGCCCGCCGGCAGGGTGCCCTGCAAGGCCATCCAGCCGGCGATGGTGTCCACCGCGTTGTGGCGGCCCACGTCTTCCACGAACAGTTGCAGGCGCTCGTCCACGAACAGTGCGCAGGCATGCACCGAGCCGGCGGTCTTGTAGGTGCTGTCGTGCAGGCGGATGGTGTTGACGATGTCATAGAGCTGCGTCTGGCGCAGCTGCGCCTGCGGCGACAGCACGATGCGGTCGACGTCGTCCATCAGCCCGCCAAACACGCTGCCCTGGCCGCAGCCGGTGGTGACCACTCGGCGCGCGGTGCGCTCTTCGATGCGGTCGATGCCCGAACGCGTCACCACCGCGGCGGCACCCACGTCCCAGTCCACCGTGATGGACTCGATCTCGTGCACACCACCGACCAGGCGCTGGTTGAGCAGGTAGCCCAGCACCAGCCACTCGGGGTGGGCACCCAGGGTCATGAGCGTGACCAGCTCGCGCTTGTCGACATAGACCGTGAGATCGCGCTCGGCCGGGATGCGGATGGCCCGCGGCTGGCCAAACTCGTCCACCACCGTCACCTCGCGGGTGAGGTCGGCTTTCGCCTGGGTGAGCCGAGGTCGTGACGCGGCCTCGGGCACAGCGGTCGCGATGTCTTGCAGATCGGCCAGGTTCATGCGGTCAAGGATACGCCCACCGGCCGGCCGGCTGCGAGCATCAGGACTTCTTGGCGGGCGCCGCCGCGGCGGGTGCTGCGGGAGCCGCCGCGGCGGCGGGAGCTGCGGGTGCGGCCGGCGCAGCGGCGGCCGTCGCGGGCGCGGGCCACACGAAGGGGCCCGGATCGGCGCACGGCGGCGTGGCCGTGGCCGGCTTCACCGCCTTGCCCGCGGCGGCGGCGGTCTTCTGGTAGTGGGCGGCGGCCTTGTCCATCGACAGGCACAGCTTGTACGCATCGACCTTGCCGGTGTGGGCGGTCTTGGCCTTGGCCTCGTCGGCCTTGGCTTTGGCTGCGTCGTCCAGCACGGGGGCCGGCAGCTTGGCCAGGGCTGCGGTGGACAGGGCGGCCAGCGCCATCAGCAGGAACGTCTTCTTCATGGTGGTGTCCTCGGGATCAGGCCTTGGCCGGCGCCTGCAACGGCGCGGCGGGTTCGGTCTTGCTGCGCTGGGCCGGGATCTTGCCGGCCTTCACGTCGTCGTACCAGAGTTCGTGGTGTTCCTTGGCCCAGGCCTCGTCCACGTAGCCGGTCTTCATGGCGCTGTAGGCGCCCTTCATGCCGATGGTGCCCATGTAGATGTGGCCCATGATCAGCGCCATCATCACCAGCGCGCAGACCAGGTGCAGCATGTGGGCGATCTGCATGTCACCGCGCAGGTACAACATGCCGGGCAGCAGCTTGTCCAGGAACAGGCCAGAGCCCACCACCACGATGCCGGGGATCGTGATGCCCCACCAGAACAGGCCCTTTTCGCCTGCGTTGAAACGGTGCGAGGGCACTTCCTTGTCGCTCAGCAGGCCACCCAGCTTGCTCAGCCACACGAAGTCGGCCGCGTTGGCGATGTTGTCCTTGATGAAGGTCACCACGATGATCAGCAGCGACACCGCGAACAGTGGACCGACGAAATTGTGGAGGTTCTTGAGCGCGAACGTCAGCCAGCCGAACAGCGTGCTGCCGATGACGGGCAGGATGAAGAACTTGCCGAAGGCCATGACGATGCCCGAGACCGCCAGCGCGATGAACGCGCCTGCGTTGGACCAGTGGGCTGCGCGCTCGAACGGGGTGAAGCGCTCGATCTGGCGGCCGGTGTCGGGCAGATGCCCGCCCAGCGAGCCCTTGGCTTTGTAGAAGATGGCCAGCGTCAGCAGCACGATGAACAGCAGCGCACCGCCGTAGGGGATCAGCCAGTTGTTGCGCACCTGGCGCCAGGCTTCACCGGCGTTGGTCAGGCGCGAACCGGGGTACTGCACAAAGGGCTGGATCAGGTTGCCCGCCTCGGGCGCCTGCGTCAGCGGCAGGCTGCTGTAACCGGTCACGCCCCGGCCCACGTCGCGCCACATGGGCGCGTTGTTGCCAGGCTGCACCTGCTTGCGCTCGGCGTTGGTCTGGTTGGCGTAGTTCGGGTCGGTGCTGGCGTCGGGCGCGATCTCGAAGATGTTCGCGCTCTTGACGCCGGCCACGGCCGGCGCCGTGGCAGCCGGTGCAGCGGCATCTGCCGCGGGTGCCGCCTGCGGGGCCTGCGCCTGGGCCAGGCCCAGACTGCCCGCCAGGGCCAAGCCCAGTAACCAGCCGGACAGCCTTGTCGTGGATCGCTTGCTCATGCGCGGCTCCTCATTGGGTGCTGACGCGGGTGTAGTCGTTCATGCCGTACTGCGCGCGCGACTTGAGCTGCTGCTCCCAGCTGCCCTTGTCACCCGCCTTCCAGCCCGGCTGCAGGTACTGGCTCTGACCGACGCCGGTGTAGGGCGCAGCATCCGAGCGGATGCCACCCATTGCCTGCGGCTTGTCGCTGCAGGCGGACAGGGCCAGCGCGGCGGCCAGCAGGCCCATCGATGTGAGGGTCCTGCGCATCACGATTTGGCTCCTTCCTTGTTGGCGGCGGTGCCGTAGGCTGTGCCCCAGCCCCAGACCTCGGCGCCCTTGCCGCGGCGCAGCACGCGGCTGCGGAAGATGTCGGCCACCACATCGCCGTCGCCGGCCAGCAGCGCTTTGGTCGAGCACATTTCAGCGCAGGCCGGCAGCTTGCCTTCGGCCAGGCGGTTGCGGCCGTACTTCTCGAACTCGGCCTGGCTGCCGTGCTCTTCGGGGCCACCGGCGCAGAAGGTGCACTTGTCCATCTTGCCGCGCACACCGAAGGTGCCCGAACTGGGGAACTGCGGGGCGCCGAAGGGGCAGGCGTAGCTGCAGTAGCCGCAGCCGATGCAGACGTCCTTGTCGTGCAACACCACGCCTTCGTCGGTGCGGTAGAAGCAGTTGACCGGGCAGACCGCCATGCAGGGCGCGTCGCTGCAGTGCATGCAGGCCACCGAGATCGACTTCTCGCCGGGCACGCCGTCGTTGAGCGTGACCACGCGGCGGCGGTTCACGCCCCAGGGCACCTCGTGCTCGTTCTTGCAGGCGGTGACGCAGCCGTTGCACTCGATGCAGCGCTCGGCGTCACAGATGAATTTCATTCGAGCCATCGTGCTGTCTCCTTATGCTTTCTCGACGTTGCAGACCGTGGTCTTGGTCTCTTGCATCATGGTCACGATGTCGTAACCGTACGTGGTGGCGGTGTTGATGGCCTCGCCGCGCACCACCGGCATCGCGCCGGCGGGGTAGTAGGCCTTCATGTCTTCGCCCTGCCAGCGGCCGGAGAAGTGGAACGGCATGAACACCGTGTGCTCGTCCACCCGCTCGGTCACCAGGGCCTGCACGTTGATGCGCGCACCGGTGGGGGTGGTGACCCAGACGCGCTCGCCGTTGCGGATGCCGCGCTCGGCCGCGGCCTTGGGGTTGAGCTCGATGAACATCTCCTGCTGCAGCTCGGCCAGCCAGGGGTTGGAGCGCGTTTCTTCGCCACCGCCCTCGTACTCGACCAGACGACCCGAGGTCATGATCAGCGGGTACTTCTCGTGGACCTTTTCCTCGATGTTCTTCTGCTGCAACGACTTGTAGAGCACCGGCAGGCGCCAGCGGTTCTTCTGATCGTCGTGGCTGGGGTATTTGGCCACCAGGTCGGGGCGGATGCCGTAGATCGGCTCGCGGTGCTGCGGGATCGCGTCGGGGAAGTTCCAGACGATGGCGCGCGCCTTGGCGTTGCCGAACGGGTGGCAGCCGTGGGCCATGGCCACGCGGATGATGGCGCCCGTCGGGTCGGTCTTCCAGTTCTTGCCTTCGGCCTTGGCCTTCTCGGCGTCGCTCAGGTCGTCCCACCAGCCCAGCTTCTTGAGCAACAGGTGATCGAATTCGGGGTAGCCGGTGGTGATTTCGGCGCCCACCGAGTGCGAACCGTCTTCGGCCAGCAGGCTCACGCCGTCTTTTTCCACACCGAAGTTGGCGCGGAAGTTGCCGCCGCCTTCCATGACGTGCTTGGAGGTGTCGTACAGGTTGGGCGAGCCAGGGTGCTTGATCTCGGGCGTGCCAAAGCAAGGCCAGGGCAGACCGAAGTAGTCGCCGGACATGTCATAGCCGGTTTCCTTGTCCACCACCTTGCCCTTGCACTTGAGCGTCTTCACGTCGAAGGCACCCATGTGGCGCATGTGGGCCTTCAGGCGCTCGGGGCTCTGGCCGGTGTAGCCGATGGTCCAGACGCTGCGGTTGATCTCGCGCAGGATGTCCTCGACCATGGGCTCGTCCATGCCCTTGACCTGCTGCATCTTGTAGTTCTTGACCAGTTCCTTGTCGAAGCCGAGCTTCTGCGCGAACTGGTACATGATCATGTGGTCGCTGCGACTCTCCCACAGCGGTTCGATGACTTTCTCGCGCCACTGGATCGAGCGGTTGGAGGCGGTGCAAGAGCCGCTGGTCTCGAACTGCGTGGCCGCCGGCAGCAGGTAGACAGCGCGGTTGGGGTTGAGGTCTTCGGGCTTGCCGGGCATGGCCGCCATGGCCGCCGTGGCCGACGGGTACGGGTCGACCACCACCAGCAGGTCCAGCTTGTCCATGGCACGCTTCATCTCCAGACCACGGGTCTGCGAGTTGGGCGCATGGCCCCAGAAGAACACGCCGCGCAGGTTCGGGCCCTGGTCGATCAGCTCGTTCTTCTCCAGCACACCGTCGATCCAGCGCGAGACGGTGATGCCGGGCTTTTCCATCATGCCGTCGGCGTACTTGGACTTGATCCAGTCGTAGTCCACACCCCAGACGTTGGCGAAGTGCTTCCACGAACCCGCGGCCAGGCCGTAGTAGCCGGGCAGCGAATCGGGGTTGGGGCCGACGTCGGTCGCGCCCTGCACGTTGTCGTGGCCACGGAAGATGTTGGTGCCACCACCGCTCTTGCCGATGTTGCCCAGCGCCAGCTGCAGGATGCACGAGGCGCGCACCATGGCGTTGCCGATGGTGTGCTGCGTCTGGCCCATGCACCACACGATGGTGGCGGGCTTGGCCTCGGCCAGCATCTTGGCCACCTTGGCCATCTGTTCTTCCTTGACGCCGCAAGCCTCTTCCACGGCCGCGGGCGTCCACTTGGTCATCACCTCTTCGCGCACCTTCTCCATGCCGAAGACGCGGTCGTTGATGTACTGCTTGTCTTCCCAGCCGTTCTTGAAGATGTGGTGCAGCAGGCCGAACAGGAAGGGGATGTCGGTGCCCGAGCGGATGCGCACGTACTCGTCGGCCTTGGCCGCCGTGCGGGTGAAGCGCGGGTCCACCACGATCATCTTGCAGCCGTTTTCCTTGGCGTGCAGCATGTGCAGCATGGACACCGGGTGCGCCTCGGCCGCGTTGGAGCCGATGTACAACGCGCACTTGCTGTTCTGCATGTCATTGTACGAGTTGGTCATCGCACCGTAACCCCAGGTGTTCGCCACGCCGGCCACCGTGGTGGAGTGGCAGATGCGCGCCTGGTGGTCGCAGTTGTTGGTGCCCCAGAAACTCACGAACTTGCGCAGCAGGTAGGCCTGTTCGTTGTTGTGCTTGGACGAGCCGACGAAGTAGACCGAGTCCGGCCCGCTGGCCTCTTTCAGCGCCTTCATCTTGGCGGTGATCTCGTCCAGCGCCTGATCCCAGCTGATCTTCTGGTACTTGCCGTCGACCAGCTTCATCGGGTAGCGCAGGCGGTACTCGCCGTGGCCGTGCTCGCGCAGGGCGGCCCCCTTGGCGCAGTGCGCGCCCAGGTTGATGGGCGAGTCGAACACGGGTTCCTGGCGCACCCAGACGCCGTTCTCGACGATGGCGTCGGTCGCACAGCCCACCGAGCAGTGGGTGCACACCGTGCGCTTGACCTCGATCTTGCCGGTGCCGTCGATGGAACCGCCGGTGGCGGCCTTGGCTTTCTTGACCAGGGTCAGCTGCGAGGCGGCGATGCCGACGCCCACGCCCAGGCCCGAGCGGCGCAGGAACGAGCGGCGGTCCATGGTGGGCAGCGCGGCCGACAGGCCCCGCTGCAGGTTGTGCACGAGGGCCGAATGACCGCGGCCGGCCGGCGCGCTGCCGGTGGATTTTTTGGTGAGCAACATCGTGGGGCTCCTCGGGATCAGATCCGCGTGGTCTTGTAGTAGTGCTGGACGTGGGCGCTCAGGCTATAGCCACCGCCGCGCGTGGGAGCGGGCTGGGGTTCCTGCGCGACGGGAACTTCGGGCTGAACGGACGGCAGCAGCGCGGTGGCCGCGGCGGCCGCACCGACGACACCGGCGCCCGCGAACAGGCTGCGGCGGCGCAGGGCGGGTTGGTCTGGGCGAGGGGGCTTGCTCATGTGCATGTCTCCGGGTTGAACACGGCCCGCCGCACACATCGAAAAGGTGCACCTGCGGACTTTTTGCATAAGTGGAATCTATCCGAATCTAGCCTCGCTTCAGGGGGCTGACAAGCGCGTTCACCCCCGTCTGCAGGGCGGCTCAAGCGGGTCGGAGGTCACGGTGACCGGAAGCGGCGGGCGTGGGCTGCGCGCGTTAGCCAGAACCGTGCCATGCGCTGCGGCCCCCGTGACCTGACGACCCCGGCCCGTGCACCGCGGTCTGGGCACCCAATCCACCATCTTCACCCACGACCACGCGTCAGCTTGTCGCTGTCGCTCGCGACAATTTGTCGCGCCTGCTGCGCCGCAACGCCCCGCCACGATCCGTGGTTTCCGGGTGATTAACCG
>NZ_JBPCSJ010000249.1:0-1941 GCF_051007235.1 Hydrogenophaga sp.
ATGCTGCAGACCGCGGACAAGGCCAGGCGCTAGACTGGCTCCCCGACAACAAGACCAGGTTCCCCATGTTCTCCCGCCTCCGCTCCGACATCCAGTGCATCCTCGAGCGCGACCCTGCCGCGCGCAGCACCTGGGAGGTGGTCACCTGTTACCCGGGCCTGCACGCGGTCTGGCTGCACCGGCCGGCATACTGGTGCTGGACGCACGGCTTCAAATGGCTCGGGCGTTTCATCTCCCACATCGCGCGCTTTCTCACCGGTATCGAGATCCACCCGGGCGCCAAGCTGGGCGAACGGGTGTTTTTCGACCATGCCATGGGCGTGGTGGTGGGCGAGACGGCCGAGATCGGCGACGGCTGCACCATCTACCAGGGCGTTACGCTTGGCGGCACCTCGCTGTACAAGGGTGCCAAACGACACCCCACGCTGGGCAAGAACGTGGTGGTCAGCGCCGGCGCCAAGGTGCTGGGAGGCTTCGAGGTGGGCGACGGCGCCAAGATCGGCAGCAACGCGGTGGTGATCAAGCCGGTGCCCGCGGGCGCCACGGCGGTGGGCATCCCGGCCCGCATCATTCCGAGCAAGACCGGTGAAAGCGCCGACGTGACCCAGGCCAGCCCGAAGTTCCAGGCCTACGGCATCACGCAGGAAGACGATCCGCTGTCACAGGCCATGCGCGGCCTGATCGACAAGACCGGTAGCCAGGAGCACCAGATCGCCCTGTTGTGGGCAGCCATCGAGAAGCTGGCCTGTGAACAGCGGGGCGGGGACTGCGTGCCTCCCGACGCGGCCAAGGAAGAGCACTTCGAAGCGGACAAGCTGACCCAGCTGGTGGGCAAGTAACCCCGCCCCTGCGCCGCAGACGCGGCGCGGGGGCCTCAATGGTGATGGCCGTGGGCGCCGTGGGCGTGGCCGTGGGCGATCTCTTCGGCTGATGCGGCTTTGACGTCCAGCACCTTCAACTGGAACGTCAGGGTCTGGCCGGCCAGCGGGTGGTTGCCATCCAGGTGCACCGTGTCACCCTTGATCTTCATGACGGTGAACACCGCTTGCCGACCCTGGTCGTCTTGACCTTCGAGCTGGCCGCCCACCTTCACGCCGGGCGGGAATTCGCTCTTGGGAATGGTGGTGACCAGCGTTTCGTCGCGCTCGCCAAACGCGTCGGCTGGTGCCAGCTTGACGGTGGTCTGGAAGCCGGCGGTCTGGCCTTCCAGCGCCTGCTCGATGCCGGGCAGCGTGTTGCCATAGCCGCCGTGCAGGTAGCTGCGCGGCGTCTTGCCGTCTTCCAGCAGCTTGCCCTGCGCGTCGCTGGCGCGGAAGGTGAGGGTGACGACGGTGTCTTTGGTGATGTTCATGGTGTCTGGGTGTGTCGGTCAGCGGGCGGGGCGGACGGCGGTCTTGGGCCGCCAGCCTTTGATCACCTCGTCGTTCGTTTCGAGGTAGGGGCCTCCGATCAGGTCGATGCAGTAGGGCACGGCAGCGAAGATGCCGTTGACGCGGACCGATCCATCGGCGTTCTTCTCACCTTCCAGCGTCTCGGCGATCGCCTTGGGCTGGCCCGGCAGGTTGATGATCAAGCTGTTGTCGCGGATCACCGCGACCTGGCGCGAGAGGATGGCCGTGGGCACGAAGGCCAGGCTGATCTGGCGCATCTGTTCGCCAAAGCCGGGCATTTCCTTGTGCGCCACCGCCAGCGTGGCCTCGGGCCTCACGTCGCGTTAGGCGGGGCCGGAGCCGCCGGTGGTCAGCACCAGGGCACAACCGGCGTCCACCAGCTGGATCAGGGTGTCGCTGATCGTGGCCTGCTCGTCCGGGATCAGCCTTTCCTCAAACGTGATGGGGTTCTTCAAGGCCCGGCACAGCCATTCCTTGAGCGCTGGCAGGCCCTTGTGTTCGTACACGCCGCTTCTGGCGCGGACGCTGATGGAAACGATCCCGATGCGCA
>NZ_JBPCSJ010000250.1:0-3385 GCF_051007235.1 Hydrogenophaga sp.
GCCAGGATGTTCAACTTCCGCGAATTCCAGAACCAGGCCGCCGTCATGCACGCCGCAGCCGGCAGCGCTGCAAGGTCAGGATGCGTGACCAGGGGCAACGCCAGGCCGTCCGCCGCGTCGACATAGTTGTCGCGCCCGGTGAGCTGCACCAGCCCGCGGCCGCGGTATCGCCAGCCGTCGCCGCTGGCCTCGTCGCCGTTGCCCAGCCGGCCGGCGTACACGCGGTTTGCCAGGGCCTGCGGGTTGCGCGTGAGCTGGGCGGCGTCGGCCAGGCTCTTGACGCGCGACGGGAACACCGCCCGGATGCGCTCGGGCGTGGTGTAGAACAGGTTTTCCTCCAGGCGCGTGAACCCGGCGGATTCGAGCGCGCACTGGCCCAGGAAAGCCGCGATGCGTGCCGGCGTGTGGATCGCAAACCGCGCGCAGGCTGCGGCCAGCGGCTCAGCAAACACGCGGGCCTGCGTCGGCGCGATGCCGGCGGCGATGAGACTGGCAACGGTGATCATTCGCGGACCTTCGGCTGGTCGATGAGGCGGCCCACGATGCCGGCCAGCAGCAGCACCGATGCCAGGGTGACGACGGCCCAGGGCGGGATGCTCGCGCGCAGGTCGTCGGGCAGCGCCTGCCAGCCGCCGAGCACGGCCACAGCGAGCGCCTGGGCCTGCACGCTGAACATGCGCCAGGCGCGTTTCCAGTTGGGGATGAGGCGGGGCTTCATGACGCGGCTTTCAGTTTCAACATCGCGGCAATGGCGGGCCAGCCGCCGAGCGTGTAAACGGCCAGCAGCGCCAGGCAGGCCCACAGCAGCTTGTCGACGACGAAGCGCAGGCTGCCGATGAGCCAGCCGCCTGCGGCGTTGAGGGCGCGGGCCTGCATGGCGTTTTGCGCGGCCTCCCAGGTGGCCGGGCTGCTGACGGCGGCGACGATGCCCTGCGCCATCAATTCGGGAATGCGCCGCTCCAGCTCGCGGATGCCGACCGTCAGCTCGCTGATCTGGTTGGCCAGGTGCTCGTGGTGCGCGCCCTGGATGTTCAGCGTCCGCTCGGCGCGGTGCATGCGCTCGTCCATGCTGCGCGGCTCTGCGGCGGGGGCGGCGTCGGCGGGGGTCATGGCGGCGTCCTGGGGCTGCAAGCGTGGTGGGCGGCGTGGCTCAGGCGCCCTGGCCAGGCCACTGGATCGCGGCGGGCAGTTCGGCCAGCAGTTCGGCGGCCGTGGGCGTGGGGCGGGCTCCTGCCATGACGGCGGCCAGCACGGCGTGGCAGTGCAGCCAGACGGCATCGCGCCAGGCGATGCAGGCGGCGCCCTCGGGCCGGAAGCGCGCGCTGGTGCTGGCGGCGTAGGTGCAGGCACTGAGGATGCTGTCGTAGCCGCGGGCCTGCGCCGTGGCGTCAAGGTGCTGCTGCACGGCGGCTTCCAGCGCGGCGCGGGCCTGGCGCTGCTGCTCGGCCCGTTCGCCGGCAGTCATGGCGCGCACTTGCCACGCGCCGGCTGACCACTCGACCACATCACCCGGGCCGGGCGTGGGCGCGGCGGGCGCGGGCAGGTAGCCCAGCGCGGCCAGCGCGGCGGCGGGCAGTTGGTGCAGCGCGGTGCGTGTGCTGCCGTCCGGCAGGCGCACGCGGGCGGGCAGCGGGGCGGGGGCGGCTTGGTAGTGGGTGTAGAGCATGGAGGCTTACAGGAACGAGCAGGCCGCCACACCGCCGCCAGGTGCGGGGCTGAGGGCAGTCTGCAGGGTGAAGGTGCTGCCGCTGATGCTGTAGAGATTGCTGCCGGCATTGAGGAAATTGCCGTCGCGGCCCCACGCGGCGCCGGCGCCCCCTGAGGGCGTTGGCGAGCCCAGCACAGTGAACGTGGTGCCGCTGGCGCTGTACACACGAAAATTGCCGGTGCCGAGATCGACACAAAGGTAGGCGCCCGTTGGCGAGAACGCGGCCCTGCCATTTGCGACGGCCGGAAGCGTGAAGCCCGTCAGCTTGGTCAGCGTGGCGCCGGCCAAGGTGTAGATGTTCAACCAGCCGCTTGTACCGCCCCGTTGGATTTGCACCAGCGTGGCGCCGTCAGGGCTCCAGGCGCACCCGTCGCCGCCCGCCGAGCCGCCACTGGCTGCGGTGCTGGTCAGCTTGGTGAACGTCGTGTCGCTGCGCTGGTAAACCGTCAAGTACGGCGTGGTGTTGTGTGCCACAGCCAGAAACTCGCCGCTCGGGCTCCACGCCACTTGCCGCGCCGCGCCGGTTGGAAGCGTGGACGGGTTGGACAGCTTGGTCAGCGTGTCCCCGCTGCGCTCGTAGATCGTGACAAACGGCGTGGTGCCGTGCCCCACCGCAAGAAACTTATCGTCGGGGCTCCAAGCGCAGGAAACGACCGCGCCGACCGGCATGGTCGCCGGGTTGGTCAGCAGCGTCAGCACGCCCGCGTTGTGGCTGTACCAGGCCATGGAGCTGCCGCCCACCACGGCCAGGTAGCCGCCACTGGTGCTCCACGCCACATCGGTCGGCACAAAACTCAGCGCTGCCGGCTGCGCTGCCGGGTTGTTGTCGCCATAGACCGTGTTCTTGCCGTAGATCTGCAGGTAGGGCGCGCTGCCGCTCACCACGGCCAGCAGGTTGTTGCGCCACACGCCCGGCCAGCGCACGTCGCGCTCGGCGTCTGCCGCCTGCTGCAGCGTCCACACGCCGGGCGAGCCCAGGCGCACGGGGGCGGGGGTTTTTCCGATCAGGCGCGGCATGTCAGGCCACTTCGTCGTAGCTGCACACGGCCGCGAGGTCGCCTGCGGCGCTGGCGGTCAGGCGCAGGCTGTCGCCCTCTTCCAGCCAGACCGGGCCGTCGCGCCCGATGATGAGCACGCTGGCGTCGGCCGGGATGACGACGGTGCTGGCCAGCCGCGTGGCGGTGGTGCCGCGGTACAGGTCCACCGTCACGTCGCAGTTGGCCGAGCCGTCCACGTTGGCCACGTACAGCGAGGTGACGCGCAGCGCCTTGCCGCTGCTGGCGGCGTTGCTGACGATGGCAGTGGCGGTGGTGCCGATGGCCTGCGTGGCGGTCTTGCCGGTGACGGACGTGGGGGCGGCGATGTTGGGGGCGGCCATGGTGTGGGGGGTCTCCTGGGTGGGCGGGGCTGGCGGTCAGGCACCGCCGCCGATGAGGGTGAGCGAGACAAGCGCGCTGACGGTGCCGGTGGACACCAGGGTGGTGCCGCCTGCGTCGGAATAGATCTGCACGGTGACGCTGGCGCTGCGGCTGCCGCTGACGCTTTGCGTCCACTGCAGTTCCAGGTCGACCAGGGCGCGGTGCAGCGTGCCGGCGGCCAGGCCGGCGTCCCACGCGCTGCCGCTGTCCAGGGTGAACTTGACCCAGCGGGTGCTGCCGATGCCGGCGGTGGTGGGGG
>NZ_JBPCSJ010000251.1:0-5103 GCF_051007235.1 Hydrogenophaga sp.
GATCGGCGTCTTGACGGCGGCGCGCAGTCGAGCCAAGCCTTCAATGTCCCAATGCGGCAGCGTCTGCACGATCAGGTCCAGGCCGGCCGAGTCGATCTTGCGGATGATGTGCAAGGCTTTCTCGTAGCTCCAGAAGCCGTTGGCATCGATGGTCAGGTAGGCATCGGGGCCGACCGTCTCGCGCACGGCGTGCACCATGTCGATGTCGTCCTGCAGCGTGCCGTAGCCAATCTTCATCTTGAAGAGTGCGAAGCCAATGTCTTTGGCCCTCTTGGCTTCGGCCGCCACATCCTCAGGCTTGCCTGCCGAGAGCACCCAGCCCTGGCGGGCAGCTTCAGTTGTGCGACCACCCAGCAGCTCATAGACGGGGACACCCAGCAGCTTGCCCTTGAGGTCGTGCAGGGCGAAGTCCACTGTGGCCTTGGCCTGGTTGTTGTCGCGCACCAGCAGGTCCATCTTGGCCACGATCTTCTCGATCGCGCAGGGGTCTTCGCCCAGCAGGATGCGCGGCGCGATCACATTGGAAATCATCGCGATGATGGATTCCTGCAATTCGCCGCGGTACCACGACGACGTATCACCGGAGTCCGAGAAACCCACCGTTCCGTCATCGGTGGTCACCTTGAGCACCACGCTGTCGATCGACGTGATACGGGTGTTGGGCATGATCACCGGTTTCTTCAGAGGCGTCGAAACCGGAAAACATTCGACCTGGATGATTTTGGTCATGTTGTCTTCTCGTGAAGGAAAAATTACTGGATCTGGAAGTTGGACTGGCGCACCTGCTCACCCCAGAAGGCGGCATTGCGGTCCACGATCTGGCGCAGTTCGTCCGGGCCGGCGTAGGCGGGCTCCATCTTGACGGCCTGTATGCGCTCGATCATCTTGGGGTTGTCGAACAGCTTGCGGGTGGCTTCGGTGATCTGGCGCAGCAACTCAGGCTTCATGCTGGCGGCGGCATACACACCGAGGAAGGAGTCCACGGGCATCTTCACGCCCTGCTCGGCAAAGGTCGGCACATCGGGCATGGCGGCAATGCGCTTGTCGGCGCCCATGGCAAGCACGCGCAGCTTGCCTGTCTTGACGTACTGGTCCACCGTGGCGTCGCAGGGCACGATGACGGCCGCTACCTGGCCACCGACCAGGTCGGTCACAGCCGGGGCCGAGCCGCGGTAGGGAATGGCGTTCATCGAGACCTTGAAGTGCTGACCAACCACGTAGCCCATGAACTGGTCCTTGGCGCCGGGTGCAGGAATGCCGTAGTTGCCTGCAGTCGGGGTCTTGCGCACAAGCTCCGCAAAGCTCTGCAGATTCATGGCGGGCGAGCTGGCGTTCACCACCAGGCAGGAGTACACATTGGTGATGCGGCCAACTGGAACCATGTCTTTCTTGACATCGAAGCCTGGGTTCTTGTTGATCAGGGGCACCATCACCACCTGGTGGTCGATCACGAACAGCAGGCTGTTGCTTTCGGGCGTAGCCTGCTTGAGCGCCTGGTTGGCCAGCAGGCCGCCTGCGCCGGGCTTGTTCTCGACCACGATGTTGACGCCGAGCGACTGCGACAGCGCGTCACCGTAGATGCGGGCCAGGGTGTCGGTGCCGGCGCCCGGGGGGAAGCCGACGAGGATTCGAACGGTCTGCTTGTCCTGGGCGGACACGCCGCTGATCATCGACAAGCCGATGGCGGCGGCGACCAGGGCGGACTTCAGCAGGCTGCGGCGGGGTTGGAAAATGCTCATGTCTGTCTCCTCAAGATTGGGGAAGGAATTGTTGAAGGGTCAAAGGGGATATGCCGGGGCCACGTTGCGCACCGTGGTCCATTGCCACTGCGTGAACTCGTCCCAGTTGGCTGGGCCGCCATGGCGCGAGCCGTTGCCGGACGCTCCACGCCCGCCCATGGGCATGGTGCCGTCGTCGTTGACGGTCTGGTCGTTGATGTGCACCAGACCCACGTTGAGCTCGGCTGCCATCGCCATGCCTTGCCCCACATCAGTGGTCAGGATGCCGGCGGACAGACCGTATTCGGTGTCGTTGGCCAGCGCGATCGCCTCGGCGTCGCTGGAGAAGCCGGTGATGGAAATCACCGGGCCAAAGATCTCTTCACGGAACACCGGCATGTCGGGCGTGACATTGGCCAGCACTGTGGCGGGGAAGAACAGGCCGTTTGCCTTGCCGCCAGCCAGTAGCGCGGCGCCCATGCGCACCGACTCGTCTACCAGGCGCTGCACACGCTCGGCCTGTTTGCCGGTGATCAGTGGCCCCAGCGCCACGGGCTCGGTGTGGGGGTTGCCCACTGGCAGGGCCCGGGCCTTTTCGGCGATCCGCTGGCTGTAAGACTCCAGCAGGTCCTTGTGTACCAGGTGGCGCCCGGCGCTCATGCAGATTTGTCCCTGGTGCAGGTAAGACGCCCAGGCGGCGTTGCACACCGCCAGGTCCAGATCTGCATCGGCGCGAACGATCAGGGCATTTTTCCCGCCCAGCTCCAGTGCGACCTTCTTCAGGTGCTTGCCGGCAAGTTCGCCCACGCGGCGGCCCACGGCGGTCGATCCAGTGAAGGAAATCATGGCCACATCCGGATCGGTGACCAGCGCTTCACCGGCCTCGGCTTCGCCCGGCAGCATCTGGAACACGCCCTGCGGAAGACCTGCCGCCTGCAGCAGCAAAGCCAGCAGCACACCACCGCTGACGGGAGTGCGCAGATCGGGCTTGAGCACCACGGCGTTGCCGCAGGCCAGCGCCGGCAGCGTGGCACGGCTGGTCAGCAGGAAGGGAAAGTTGAAAGGAGAAATCACACCCACCACACCGTGGGGCACGCGGCGCGCCAGGCTGGTCACGCCGTCCATGCTGGGCAGCACCAGACCCTTGGGCTGGGTCAGCATGGCCGCCGCTTCGTGCAAGTGATGCAGCACGGAGTCGATCTCGAACATGGCCTTGGGCATGATGCCGCCGGTCTCGCGCACGATCCAGGTGGCGCACTCGGCGCGGTTGGCTTCGAGCAATGCAGCCGCCTGGCGGAACACCGCTGCGCGGGCCTGGTAAGGCATCGCCGCCCAGCCCTTTTGGGCTTGACGGGCCGACCGACAAGCCTCGCGCACATCCTGTGCATTGGCTTTGGCCACGCGGGTGAGCGTTTCGCCAGAAGCCGGCTCCACGACATCGCTGACGCCACCGTGCAGCGAGATCCAGCCTTGACCGAGGGCTTTTTCAAACCACTCGTTGTTTGAAAAAATACTATGTGACATGTGTCTCCTCATTGGGTGTCTTTAGATGGGGCCAGGTGCTCTACCGCCGTGGCACACGAAATGTATCGAGTCAATTTTAATTTGTCAACCAACTAGTCGGTTGACAAAATGCGCAAGCCTCGCGAGAATTTGCATTCCAGTTCGCAGGCCTCCGTTTTTCTGCCTTCGACGCCCTCCCCCCTATGTAGACCAGCACATGACCGTCAACTACCGCTCCCCCTGGATGACCGACGAACTCGACATGCTGCGCGCCACGGCCCGCCGCTTTTTCGAGGACGAGGTGGCCCCCAAGGCCGCCAAATTCCGTGCCCAGCACCACATCGACCGCGACGTGTGGAAAAAGGCCGGCGACCTCGGCCTGCTGTGCATGAGCATCCCCGAGGAGTACGGCGGCCAGGGCGCCACCTTTGCCCATGAGGTGGTGATGATGGAAGAGCAGGCCCGCATCGCCGACTCCACTTTCGGCTTTATCCCGGGCGCCCTCAACGGCCCAGCCTTTTTCCACGGCACCGCCAGCCATGAGCAGCTGCTGCGCTGGATGCCGGGCATCGCCTCGGGCGACCAGATGCTGTGCGTGTGCATTACCGAGCCGGACGCCGGCACCGACGTGAAGGCCATGCGCACCACCGCCCGCCGCGAAGGCGACGAGTACGTGCTCAACGGCAACAAGATCTTCATCACCCTGGGCGAACAGGCCGATCTGGCCTTGGTGGCCGCACGCACCGGCGGCGCCGGCTCTGGCGCCAAGGGCATTTCCCTGTTTATGGTCGAGACCGCCAAGACCCCGGGCTTCAAGGTCAACAAGGTGTTGGAGAAGATCGGCCAGAACGCCATGAACACCGCGGAAATCTTCCTTGAAGACGCGCGCGTACCGGCAGAAAACCTCATCGGCGGTGTCGAAGGCAAGGGCTTCTTTCAGCTCATGGACGTGTTCACCCGTGAGCGCCTGTCGATCGGCATCGTCGGCATCACCACCGCCGAGCGCGCCATTGAACTGACTGTCGAGCACGCCAAGAACCGCAAGATGCTGGGCCAGACGCTGTGGGACTTCCAGAACACCCGCTTCACGCTGGTGGAATGCCTGACCGAAGCCCGCGTCGGCCGCGTGTTCATTGACCAGATCGTCAAGGACCTGGTCGATGGCAAACCCCTGCAACCCAACGACGCCATGATGGCCAAGTGGTGGGGCTCGGAAAAGCAATGCCAGATCGTTGACCGCTGCCTGCGGCTCTTCGGCGGCTACGGCTACATCTGCGAGTACCCCATCGCGCAGATGTACATGGATGCACGCGTGGCCAAGATCTACGGCGGCTCCAACGAGACGCTCAAGGACGTGATCGCCCGCAGCATGTAAGCCCCGGCATCAGCCGCAGCCGTAAGGGGACCTCCGCCAAGAGGTCCCTTTTTCGTTCTGCCAACAGGTGTGGCCTACCCCACTGAATGTCTTGGCAGATTGACTGGACAAAAAAACCCGGCCGAGGCCGGGCTTCCCGTTGGAGCATGAAGAAGCCCTTGGGGCTTGATGCTCACTTCGGCTCGGGGGGTTTGCCGGTGGCAATGCCTTGCGTGAGCATGTCGATGAAGTTGTCCGCCACGTCCTGGATGCTGAACTTGCCACCATCCTTGTGCCAGCGCGGCACCCAGTTCAGGGCACCGAACAGACTGGCGCAGAACATGCCCGGATGGCAGGGACGGATCGAGCCGTCGGCGATGCCTTCCGTGATCAGGTTGCGCACCGTCTGGTCGAGCCGCCGCTTGAAACGCTGGATCTCCTCACCGGCCTGGGTGTCCAGCGGGCGCGAGCCCACCAGCACCTGGCAGCGCCCGAAATCGTAGTGTTGCGCAACCGCCAGGCTGCGCA
>NZ_JBPCSJ010000252.1:0-1149 GCF_051007235.1 Hydrogenophaga sp.
CGCAGCGGGATGGCGGCCAGGTCGTCGGTGCGCACCGAGCTGAGCGCGCCGCCGTAGCGGCCAAACGGGGTGCGGATCGCGTCGCAGATGAAGGCTTGGGTCATGGTGGGTCTCCGAAAGATTCAGGGGTTGAGCAAGGGTGTGAGATCGGCCAGACGGAAGCCGTGGCCAGCCTCGGCGGCCAGGCGCTGCAGGTCCTGTTCGAGTGGCGTGCGGTCCTGCTGGCGGGCCCAGAACACCGGGCCACCTTCCCAGCGCGGGAAGCCGTAGCCCTGCACCAGCACCACGTCGATGTCGCTGGCGCGCTGGGCCACCCCCTCGGCCAGCAGCAGCGCCGCTTCGTTGACCATGGCCAGCAGCGCACGGCGCTGGATCTCGGCCGCGGCCAGCGTTCGGCGGGTGATGCCGCGTTGCGCCGAGGCCGCTTCGATGATGCCGCGCACTGTGGTGTCGGTGGTCTTGTCCTGGCGGCCGTCGGTGTGCGTGTAGTAGCCGGCGCCGGTCTTGCGGCCCAGGCGGCCCTGCTCGCACAGCTGGTCGAGGATGGCGACGTAGCGCGTGCGCGGGTCGCGCGTGGCGGCCTGGGCCTTGCGCATGCGCCAGGCGATGTCCAGGCCCGAGAGATCGGCCACGCTGAACGGGCCCCTGGCGAACCCAAAGGCCTGCAAGGCCTGGTCCACGTCTTCGGGCCAGGCGCCGTCTTCGAGCATGAACTCGCACTGCTGGCGGTAGGCGTTGTAGATGCGGTTGCCGATGAAGCCGAAGGCATTGCCGCACAGCACCGGCAGCTTGCGCAGCCGCTTGCCCAGCGCCATGCCGGTGGCGAGCACGTCGGCCGCGGTCTGCGCACCGCGCACCACCTCCAGCAGCTTCATGACGTTGGCCGGGCTGAAGAAGTGCAGGCCCAGCACGTCCTGCGGGCGCGCGGTGGCGTTGGCGATGGCGTCCACGTCGAGGTAGGAGGTGTTGGTGGCCAGCACGGCCCCGGGGCGCGCGTGGGCGTCGATCTTCTGGAAGACGGCCTGTTTGACGGCGAGGTCTTCGAACACCGCTTCGATCACCAGGTCGGCCCGCGCCAGCTCGCGCCAGTTGGTTGTCAGCGCCAGGCGCGCCACGCGAGCCTGCGCCTGCGCGGCCGCCATCTTGCCC
>NZ_JBPCSJ010000253.1:0-8420 GCF_051007235.1 Hydrogenophaga sp.
GCACAGCCGCGCCATCAGCGCGTCGCTGCCGGCCATGCGGTCGGTGATGTTGTCGGAGAACAGCACGCGCACCCGGCCCACAGGCTGCAGGTGGAAGAAGCGGTAGAAGCTGGCCACGCCTTCGACATGGGCCAGCGTCAGACCCAGCGCGCGGCCGATGCGGGCCAGCAGCTCACGCGGCAGCCAGTGCGTCTGCGCCTGCGTTTCGCGCAGCACCTGCACCAGCGCGTGCGGGTCGCGGCCCCAGCGGGCCATCGCGTCATCGGCCGCGTGAAGATGCGCGGAGGGAGCACGATCCGGCGCCGGGCCGCCCCAAGCCGGATCAGCCCCCGGAACCGGCAAGGACCGGGTCCCTTCCCCGTCCTGGGGCAGCGACCCGCGCAGCGGTGGAGTGTGGGGGCCTTTAGATGTCATGGCTTGTCGAGGCCGAAACGTTGCATCTTGGCCCTGAGCCCGACGCGCGAAAGGCCCAGCTCCGCCGCCGCTTTGGTCTTGTTCCAGCGTTGGCGCAGCAGGGTTTCGCGCAGCACCATGGCCTCGATCACGTCCAGCCGGTCGGTGAGGCTGCCGCTGGCGGGCAGCGCGGCCGTGAGGTCGTCGGCACCACCAGCAGCCCGGCCCTGCAGGACGCGCGGCGAAAACGCGCCCGGGGGCAGCTGAGAGCCGTCGTGCAAAGCCATGGCGCGGCCGATCTCGTTGCGCAGTTCTCGGATGTTGCCGGGCCAGGGGTAGGCCAGCAGGCAGGCCAGGGTCTCGTCGGGCAGGCTGGCGCCGGGGTGGCCCAGCTCGGCGGCCACGTCCAGCGCGATCTGCCGCGCGATCGGGGTGATGTCGGCCAAGCGCTCACGCAGCGGCGGCACCGTGAGGGTGACGGCCGAGAGCCGGTAGTACAGGTCTTCGCGGAACAGGCCTTCGCGCACGCGCTGCTCCAGCTGGCGGTGGGTGGCGGCGATGATGCGCACGTCCACCGGCACCGGTCGCGCGGCGCCCACGGGGCGCACCTCGCCCTCTTGCAGCACGCGCAGCAGCTTGACCTGGAAGGCCGGCGAGGTCTCGCCGATCTCGTCGAGGAACACGGTGCCGCCGTCGGCGCGCTGGAACAGGCCCAGGTGGTCTTCGAAGGCGCCGGTGAAGGCGCCGCGCTTGTGGCCGAACAGCTCGGATTCGAGCAGGGTGTCGGGGATGGCCGCGCAGTTCTCCACCACGAAGGGGCCGCTCAGGCGCGGGCTCGCGTAGTGGATGGCGCGCGCCAGCAGTTCCTTGCCGGTGCCCGACTCGCCCAGCACCAGCACCGGGATGTCGTAGCGCGCGGCGCGTTCGGCCATGCGGCAGATGGTGTCCAGCGGGCTGCCCGGGGCGCGCACGATGCGGTCAAACCCGAAGGCGCTGCGCGCCTGCGTCATCTGGCTGGCGGTGCGCTGGCGCAGCACGCGCGTGCTGGTGCGCAGCTCCAGGTCCAGCCGCGCGGTCTGCTGCTGCAGCACCTGCGTCTCCACCGCGTTGCGCACCGATTCGAGCAGGTGGTCGGGCGACCAGGGCTTGAGGATGTACTGGTAGATGCCGGCGTCGTTGATGCCGGCGATGATGTCTTCGCTGTCGGTGTAGCCCGAGATCACGATGCGCACCACGTCGGGCCACTGCTCGCGCACCTCCTTGAGGAAGCTCACCCCGGTCATGCCGGGCATGCGCTGGTCGCACAGGATGACGCTGACCGGCTGGCGCTGCAGCAGGCCGCGCGCCTCGTCGGCGCTGCTGGCGGTGAACACCGTGAAGTCCTCGTCCAGCGTGCGGCGCAGTGCGTCCTGCGAGCGCACCTCGTCGTCCACCACCAGCACAGTGGGCATCACGTCATGGGGCAGCACAGGGTTCACGTTGGAGAGCGTCGGGGTGGGCGGGTCATTGTAGGAGCGGTGTTGCCGTTTTCGGGCACCGAACGCAGGGCCTGGACCTCGCGCGCGGCCTGCTTGCGGCCCATGTAAATGGCCAGCTTCGCCTCGATGCCGCCGAGCGACGCGTCGAAGTCGGCCCGGCAACGCGCGGCCAGCAGCGCCTGTGCCACGGTGGGCGTGTCGGGGCCGAAGTGCGGCTGCAGCGCCTGGTAGGCACGGCGCTGCAGCGCCAGCAGCTGCTGCGGGTCTTCGGGCGGTGCCGGTTCAGGGGCGGGGGCCGCGGCGGGCACGGGTCGGGGCGGCGGCACGTGCAGGGGCTCGATCAGGCCTTGGGCCAGCAGGGAGTCGAGCGCGGTGCGCACATCGACCAGGCCGCGGTCCTTCAGGACCTGCACGCTGTCGCTGCCATTGACCAGGATGAGCAGCTGCCGGGTGGCCGGCGACAGGCCGGCCCGACGCTGGCTCACTTCGGCACGGCCCGCCTCGGTCTTGCGGTACACCTGACCCGACATCCCACGTCTCCTTGTTCTTGTCACGCCAGAAGCCCCCCGACAGCAGTGCCTTCTCCAGGGGCACCGTGGAACCGGCTTCGCCGGGCCACCAGTGCCGTCCCCCTGCCCAGCGCCGAAGGCGCGCCAGAGCGGGGGGAAGCCGCGCAGCGGCGCAGGGGGGTGTCAACAAATGCGCGGCAGTTGTTCGCCGCTCAACCAATCCACGACCCGCCGGCCGCCGAAGCGGGTGTCCATCTGCACGAAGTGGTGCGGGTCCGCCGTCACCTGGCCGATGAGCGCCGCGTCCGCCCCCAGCGGGTGGGCACGCAGCGCGGCCAGCGCAGCCTCGGCCGCTTCGGGTGCGACGATGGCGATCAGCTTGCCCTCGTTGGCCACGTACAGCGGGTCCAGGCCGAGCAGCTCGCAGGCCGCGTCCACCTGCGGCTTGACCGGGATGGCGGCTTCCTGCAGCCGCATGCCCACCCCCGACTGGCGCGCGATCTCGTTGAGCGTGGTGGCCAGCCCGCCGCGGGTGGGGTCGCGCAGCACGCGCACCGCGCCGGGCACGGCCGCCATGAGGTCAGCGACCATCGTGTGCAGCGCCGCGGTGTCGCTTTCGATCGTGGTCTCGAAGGCCAGCGATTCGCGCTGCGAGAGCACGGCCACGCCGTGGTCGCCGATGGTGCCGGAGACCAGGATGGCGTCGCCGACCCGCGCGTGGCGGCCACTGACCGACACGCCCGGTGGCAGCACGCCCACGCCGGTGGTGCTGATGAAGACACCGTCGCCCTTGCCCTGCTCCACCACCTTGGTGTCGCCCGTGACCACCGGCACGCCGGCCTCGCGCGCGGCCGCGCCCATGCTCTGCACGATGCGCTGCAGGTCGGCCAGCGGGTAGCCCTCTTCGATGATGAAACTCGCGCTCAGGTACAGCGGCTGCGCGCCCATCATGGCGACGTCGTTGACCGTGCCGTGCACCGCCAGGCAGCCCAGGTCCCCGCCGGGAAAGAAGATGGGCGAGACCACGTGGCCGTCGGTCGCCATCACCAGCTGACCGGGACCTTCGGGAAACACTGGCAGCGGCAGCGCCGCGCCGTCATCGCCCTGGCGCAGATACGGGTTGTCCAGCGCGGGCAGGAACAGTTCCTCGATCAGCTGGGCCGCGGCCTTGCCACCGGCGCCGTGGCCCATGTCGATGCGGCCGTGCTTGATGTCCAGCGGGCGGGTGTAGGTCTTCTTCATGTCAACGTTCCAGGACTGTGGAGGCCCCGTCCAGGGGCACCGAGGAACCGGCTTCGCCGGGCCTCAGGTGCCGTCCCCCTCCCGCCGAAGGCGAGAGAGGGGGAAGCTGCGCAGCAGCGCAGGGGGTGACAGGCTGTACATCGCGAAAGCGGCCATAGGTGTAGTGCGCCGCGCAGGCGCCTTCGCTGGACACCATGCAGGAACCGACGGGGTTCTCGGGCGTGCAGACGGTGCCGAAGATCTTGCAGTCGCGCGGCTCTTTCACGCCGCGCAGGATGGCGCCGCATTCGCAGGCCTTGTTGTCGGGCACGCTGCGGTAGCCGAGCTGGAAGCGTGCTTCGGCGTCGAAGTCGCGGTACTTCTCGCGGATCTGCAACGCCGACAGCGGCATGGTGCCCAGGCCGCGCCACTCGAAGGCCTCGCGCAGCTCGAACACGTCGTCCATCACCGCCTGGGCGTTGAGGTTGCCTTTGGGCGTGACGGCGCGGGTGAATTCGTTCTCGACCTCGGCGCGCCCCTCGTTGACCTGGCGCACCAGCATCAGGATGGCCTGCAGCACGTCCAGCGGCTCGAAGCCGGCGATGACGACGGGCTTCTGGTACTCCTGTGCGAACTTCGCATAGGGGTCGGAGCCAATGACGACGCTAACGTGCGCCGGGCCGACAAAACCTTCGATCTCGGCTGTCTCGTGTGCCTCGGCTCCGTCCAGGATCGCGCGGATCGCGGGTGGGGTCAGCACGTGGCTGCACATGACGCTGAAGTTCTGCACCCCCGATGCCGCGGCCTCGCGGATCACCAGCGCGGTGGGCGGCGTGGTGGTCTCGAAACCGATGGCGAAGAACACCACCTGCTTCTCGGGGTTGTCGCGCGCCAACTGCAGCGCGTCGCCGGCCGAATAGACCATGCGGATATCGCCACCGCGCGCCTTGGCCTTGGTCAATGAAAGGCCGCCCGAGGCCGGCACGCGCATCGTGTCGCCGTAGGTGCAGAGGATCACATCGTGCTGCAGCGCGAGTTCGATGGCCAGGTCCACCCGGCCGATGGGCAGCACGCAGACCGGGCAACCCGGGCCGTGGATCATGCGCACGTTGGGCGGCAGCAGTTCCAGCACGCCGTAGCGGCTGATGGCGTGGGTGTGGCCGCCGCAGAACTCCATGAAGCGGTAGGCGTGGTCGGGCCTGACCTCGGCCGCGATGCGTTCGGCGATGTGCTTCGCCAGCGCCCCGTCGCGGAACTCGTCGATGTATTTCATACCCCCACGCTCCCCATTTCATGTGGTTCGCTGCCCCAAGACCGGGAAGGGTCCCGGTCGTCGCCGGGTCCAGGGGCTGACCCAGCTTGGGGCGGCCCGGCGCTGGGTCTCATGTCTGGCCGCTCCGCGGTCTGTGACTGCATCTCGGCAAACATCGCCAGGGTCTTCTGCGCTTCTTCGGGGTCGAGCACGCCGATGGCGTGGCCCACGTGCACGATCACGTAGTCGCCCACGTTCGCCTCGGGCACCAGCGCGACGGAGATGGGCTTGCGGATGCCGCCCAGCTCGACCAGGGCCTGGTCGTGGGGGCGCTTTTCCACCAGCAGCGCGGGAATGGCTAGGCACATGGGACGGTCTCCTCAACGGGGGTTTGTGTGGTGGTTCTGGCGAGTTGCTGCGCGGCCACCCAGGCCTGGCCGATGGCCAGACCCGCGTCGCCACAGCCGGGGGGGCCGGGCAGGTACACGGTCAGTCCCGCATCCACCAGGCGGCGCACGGTGCGGTCGCGCAGGATGCGGTTGAAAAAGCAGCCGCCGCCCAGAGCGGCGGTTCGGATGCCGCGCTGACGCGCGGCGGTGATCAGTGCCACGGCCAGCGCATCGGCGAGCGCCAGATGAAAGCCGGCCGCCGCCCCGTCGGCATCGGTGGCGTCGAACAGCTGGGCGAGCACGGGCCGCAGGTCGATGCGGCCATCGCCGTGGAGCACCGCGCCGGCCAGCGGCGGCAGGTCGGGCCGCAGCGACAGGGCGCGGGTCGCGGCCTGCTCCAGCGCGATGGCGGCCTGGGCCTCGTCGCGCTGGTGGTGGCACAGGCCCAGCGCACCGGCGGCGGCGTCGAACCAGCGGCCGGCGCTGCTGGTGGGCGGGCAGTTCAGGCCCTTGTCGAGCATCTGCCGCACACCGGCGGCCACCGGCTCGCCGACCGCCAGGGCCAGGCGCGGCACGATCTGATCGGCGCGGCCCAGCGCGTGCAGCGCGCTGGCCGCCATGCGCCAGGGTTCGTGCGCCGCGCGGTCGCCGCCCGGCAGGGCCAGGGGCTGCAAGTGGCCCAGGCGCTGCCACAACGCGCCATCGAGCCAGAGCAGCTCGCCGCCCCAGGGCGTGTTGTCCGTTCCGAGGCCCACGCCATCGAGCGCGAGGCCCACGACCGGTTCGTTGATGCCGTGTTCGGCGATCACCGCCGCCAGGTGCGCGTGGTGGTGTTGCACGCCGATGGCGGGCACGCCCAGCGCATCGGCGGTGGCGACGGCCAGCTGGGTGCTGAAGAAGTCGGGGTGCAGGTCGTGCGCGACGGCCTGCACCGGCGCGCCGGCGTCGTGCGCCTGCTGCACCAGCGCCCGCACCGAAGCTTCCAGCGCCGCGCAGGCCGCCGGGTCGCTGAGGTCGCCGTGCACCGGCGACCAGTGCACGCGGCCGTCCAGCACGAGGCAGGCCGCGTTCTTGAGCCAGGCGCCGACGGCGAGCACGGAGGTGGACATGGCGTTAACCGGTGACGGTTTCGCCGCCGGGCCGCCCCAAGACGAAACGCCCCCCCTCGGGGGGCAGCGACTCGCGCAGCGGCGGAGCGTGGGGGCTGATTTGTGCTTTGGCGCGGGCCAGTTCCGCCTCCAGCTGCTGCACGCGCTGACGCAGCGCGGCTTCGGCATCCGGCGCTTCGTGGTGGTGATGGTCATCACCCATGGCGTGGTCCAGCCAGTGCAGCCAGGCGTCCATGCCTTCGCCGGTGGTGGCGCTCAGCTGGATCACCTCGATGGCCGGGTTCACGCGCCGCGCCAGGGCTATGCAGCGTGAGACGTCGAATTTCACGTGCGGCAGCAGGTCGGTCTTGTTCAGGATCATCAGCTGCGCGGCCGCGAACATGTCGGGGTACTTCAGCGGCTTGTCCTCGCCCTCGGTCACCGAGAGGATGGCCACCTTGGCCGCTTCGCCCAGGTCCCACACGGCGGGGCAGACCAGGTTGCCCACGTTCTCGATGAACAGCAGGCTGTGGGCTTGGTCGTGAGGATGGTGGTGGTGCCCATGGTCATGCGCGTGATCGTGATCGTGCGAATGATCGTGTGCGTGTTCATGCGTGTGCAGTTGCGCGAACGCCTCGGCCACCATCGGCGCATCCAGGTGGCAGCCCTTGCCGGTGTTGACCTGGATCGCGGGCGCGCCGGTGGCGCGGATGCGGTCGGCGTCGAAGCTGGTCTGCTGGTCGCCCTCGATCACGGCGACGTGCAGGCCGGGCTGGCGTTGCTTGAGCGCGGTGATGGTGGCGCACAGCAGCGTGGTCTTGCCCGAGCCGGGGCTGGAGACCAGGTTGAGCGCGGTCACGCCGTGGGCCTCGAAGTGCGCGCGGTTCTGCTGCGCGACGCGGTTGTTGGCGCCCAGGATGTCGGTCTCCAGCTTGATGGCGCGCGCCTGGCTCATGCCGGGCACCGACACACGGGCCGCGCCCGCACCGAAGTGCAGATCGCCATTGCCGGGGTTCACCGTCACCACACCGGCCTCGCCGGTCTGGGTCTGCACATGCCGGGCATGGGCCGGGCTGTTGTCACTGCATCCGCACACGACACACATATTGGCTCTCCTTTGTTCTGTTCATCGAAACACTGTTCGGGGCGAAGGGCAGTTGCCCAGTCGCGCCGCGGAACCGGCTTCGCCGGGCCGCAGGGGAGGCTCCCCTCCCGCCAAAGGCGAGAGAGGGGGAAGACGCGAAGCGGCGCAGGGGGTGATTCATACCACTCTCATGTCCAAAACGCGCAATTCCATACCGCCCGTGGGTTGCAGCTGGTAGCCGCCGCACACCGGGCAGGCATCGCCGCGCTGGGCGATGGCCACGCTCTGCGCACAGGGCAGGCACCAGGCCTGCCCGGGGGTTTCATCGATCTGGATCTGCGCGCCGTCCAGCAGCGTGCCGGGGGCCAGGCTGTCCAGCGCAAAACGCAGGGCGCGCACGTCCACGCCGGCCAGCTGGCCGGCCTCCAGCCGCAACGACAGCAGGCGCGCAAACCCTTCGCGGCGCGCGGTGTCTTCCACCAGCTGCAGCACACCACCGGCCAGGCTGGCTTCATGCATGGGCCATCTCCGGTTGTGTGGCGATCTGGAACGGCACGCAGGGGTCGAGCGCGGCCATGAGCAGGTGCACGCGGGCGGACAGGTCGGGCGCGTCGGCCGGCAGCGCGGCCAGCGCCTGCGCGGCCACGCCCTCGGGGTGCAGGTTCCACTCGGTGGGGGCCAGCACCTGGCAGGCGCGCACCACGGGCACTGCGCCCGGCTGGGCATCGGCCAACACCACCTGGTGGATCAGCAGGCCACGCGCCATCTCGACCCAGGCCAGGCCCTGGCGCTCGCCGGTGGGCAGCGCGCCCCAGGCCAATGCTCCGCCCCCGGCCTCGCCCGGTGCATCGGGCAGGCACAGGCGCACCAGTTCGGCCAGGCGGCTGCCCAGCAGGCCCCAGGCGGTCCACGGCTGCGCGGCGGACGCCGGGTGCAGGCGCGCCCAGGGGCCGGTGTGCGCCACCTGGCCTTGCCAGCGCGGCTGCAGGGCGAAACCGTCGGCCTG
>NZ_JBPCSJ010000254.1:0-26143 GCF_051007235.1 Hydrogenophaga sp.
GGGTTTGCTGGATGCCGACATTTATGGTCCCAGCCAACCCATGATGATGGGCATCGAGGGTCGGCCTGAGAGCGAAGACGGCAAAACCATGGACCCGCTGGAGAACTACGGCGTGCAAGTCATGTCCATCGGTTTCTTGGTCGACCAAGACGAAGCCATGATTTGGCGTGGTCCCATGGCCACGCAAGCCTTGGAGCAGTTGCTGCGCCAAACCAACTGGCGCGACCTGGATTATTTGATCGTTGACATGCCCCCCGGCACCGGCGACATCCAACTCACCTTGAGCCAACGCGTGCCCCTGACCGGCGCGGTGATCGTGACCACGCCGCAGGACATCGCCCTGCTGGACGCGCGCAAGGGCATCAAGATGTTCGAGAAGGTGGGCGTGCCCATCCTGGGCATTGTGGAGAACATGGCCGTGTATTGCTGCCCGAACTGCGGCCACACCGAACACATCTTCGGCGCCGAAGGCGGCAAGAAGATGGCGGCCGAGTACGGCATGGACTTCCTGGGCGAGCTGCCGCTGAACATGAGCATCCGCGTGCAGGCCGACAGCGGCCGCCCGACCGTGGTGGCCGATCCCGACGGCGAGATCGCCGGTCTCTACAAGACGGTGGCGCGCCAGGTCGCGATCAAGATCGCGGCCAAGGCCAAGGACTTCTCCAGCAAGTTCCCCAGCATCAAGATTTCCAAGGACACCTGAGCGGCGGCGCGCTGGCGTCTGGTGGCCCGGACTCAGCGGTTTGCGTCGGAGCCGAATCGGCTGGCCACGGTCTGCAGCGACGCCTCGGACAGCCCCCCGGTGGCGGCCTGCAGGCGCAAGACGGCCAGCAGGTGCAGGTACCGGTTGTAGGCCAGGTCGCGCTCGGCGCGCGAAAGGCGCTCCCGCGCTTCCAGCACGTCCATGTTGGTGCGCACGCCGCCGACCACGCTTTTGCGTGTGGCCTCCACCAGGGTCTGGGCGGATTCGACGGCGCGGCTGGCCGCCTGCAGGCGCAGGCTGCTGCTGCTCACCAGCCGGAACTGTTTGTGCACCTCGGTCATGACCTCGCTGGTGCGCGCCTCCAGCTCGGCCTGCGCCTGTGCGTGTCGAGCCGTGGCCTGGCGCGCTTGTGCCGATACCCCCCCTCCGGCGTACAGCGGCACGTTCAATTGCAGGCCCACGCTGTTGGTGTGTGCACTCTGGCGGTAGCTGTTCAGAGAGTCGGATTCGCTGCGTCCCACGCTGGCGATCAGGTCCAGGCGCGGCAGGTGGCCGCTTTGCGCGCGCCGGGTGTCTTCCCATGCCGCCTCGACGTCGAGTTGCAGCGCCTGCAGCACCGGATTGCGCTCACGGGCGAGCGCCTGCCACTCCTCCAGCGAACGCTGCGGCAGCTCCACCGGTGAAAACTCGGGTCGCAGCCGGTCCAGCGTGGCCGCGTCGAGACCGGTCATGGCTTGCAGGCGCGCTTGCGCGTTGTTGAGGTTGTCCTGGGCCTCGATCGACTGGGCCAGGGCCATGTCGTGCTGGGCACGGGTTTCCAGCACGTCGGTGCGGGTGCCTTCGCCCTTGGCCAGCAGTTGCTCGTTGGCCCGCTGCTGGGCGGCCAGCGCCGCGAGCTGGGCCAGCGTCTGGTCGAGCTGCTCCTGTGCGTACAAGGTGGTGGAGTAGGTTTCAAACAGCCGGACGATCAGGTCCTGTTCCCGCGCAACGAAGCGCGCCTCGCTGGCGGCACTGCGTGCCACGCCCTGACGCCGTGCCGCCATGCCATCGAAGTTCACCAATGGCTGCTGCAACTGGACACCGCTGCTGAGGCTGCGGTAGCTGCGCTGTTCGGATGTGCCGTTGGGATTGGTCAGGGACGCGCGGTTCTCGCTGGTGCTGTAGTGGGCGGTCAGCGTCGGGCGCATCTGGGCACGCCCCAGGTTCTGGTATTCCTCCCCGGCATCCCGCTCGGCCATGGCCGCGCGGAACTGGGCGTCGTGCTGTCGCGCGGCCTCGTAGGCCTGCATCACACCCATCGCCTGCGCATCGACCGCTGCGCACAGACACAGACCGACAGCGACGATGATTCCCAGGCGGCTTGTCGGACGGCGCTTGAACCGGGGCGGCATGGATGTGGTCATTCTTCGGTCAGGGCCATCTTGATGTGGTCCCGCAGGGGCCGCAACAGGTAGTTCATGAGAGTGCGTTCGCCGGTCTTGACGAACAGTTCCACCGGCATGCCGGCCCGGACCTGAAGGTCTGCCAGCATGTGCTGTCCGGCCGGTGTGACCTCGGCTCTGAGCCGGTAGTACGGCACGCCGGTTTTTTCGTCCACCAGGCGGTCGGGGGAGACCTGCGTCACCAGGGCCGGTACGCGGGGTGTGGTGTTGTGGTTGAAGGCCGAAAAAATCAGTTCGACCGGCAGGTCCGGATGGACCGAGTCGATCAGGTGAACGGGGATCTGGCCCTCGACGATCAGGCGCTCACCGCTGGGCAGGATGTCCATCATGCGCAGGCCCGGTGCGACCACGCCGCCTTCGGTGAACACATTCACGTCTGCCACCACCCCGTCCACTGGCGATTTCACGAGCGCGTTCGCCAGCTCGTAGTCCAGCGCTTCCAGGCGACTTTTCAGGGCGCCGGCTTCCTTCTGCGTGTCGGCCAGCAGGGTGCGCACTTCTTTCTGGTAGTCCTGCTGGCGTTGCAGTCGCCTCAGTTTGAGTTCCCCTATCTGGCGCTGGGTGCGTCCCAGGCTGCCGGTGTCGTCGGCGATGGCGACCACGATCTGGGACAGGCCGCGCTCCAGGTCCAGCAGGCGGTTGCGGGGGACAAAGCCGTCGCGCGCCAGGTCCCGCATGCTGTCCACCTGCTCCTTGAGCAATCGCATCTGCTGCTGCTTGCCTTCGCGAGACTGTTCCAGGCCGGCGTAGAACGCCTGGAGACCAGCCATGTTTTCGTCGATGGCCGCCAGCTCGCTGCGCAGGGCCGACTGGCGGGCGTTCCAGAGCTGCTCTTGAAGCGCCATGGCTTCTGCCACACGCGGATCGCTGCGCGCCGCGAGCACGTCCGGCGGGAACACGATGGCGGACAGGCCGTCCCGCTCGGCTTGCAAGCGTGCTTCGGTGCAGCGGGTGGTGAACAGCTGGACGCGCGCCACTTCGGCGTTGGCGTTGGCCTGCACACCGTTCATGCGCACCAGGGTCTGTCCCTCTTTCACGGTGTCGCCTTCCTTGACCAGGATGGCTTCCACGGTGCCACCACTGAGGTGCTGAACCGCCTTTTTGTTGCCCGCGACGGTGACGGTGCCACCCATCGGGACCCCCTGATCGAGCGGCGCCAGAGAGGCCCACAGCAGGAAGCCGCCGATGCCGGCCAGCACGATCCACCAGCCCAGCCGGGCGTGTGAGCGGGCATCGGTCTTGAGGCCATCAGCGTTGCTGGCGGCGGTCGGGGGGACGGTGGCGTCCCGGTCAGGGAGTTTCATGGTGACGGATCGGAGGGCTCAGGTTTGGGGGGCGGCGTGTGCGGGCGGCGTGGCCAGTGCCGGCGGCGGGGCGGCCGCACGGGGTGCCGCCGGCGACGGGCGCGACTTGGCCAGTTCCGCCAGCACCTGCTGGGTCGGCCCAAACAACTGCACCGCGCCGTCGCGCAGCAGCAGCACCTTGTTGGTGGCTCCGATGGCGCTGGTGCGGTGCGTGATGAGCACGAGGGTCTTGCCGCGGCTGCGCAGGTCGTTGATGGCCGCCAGCAGCGCCTGTTCACCGCTGTCGTCCAGGTTGGAGTTGGGTTCGTCCAGCACGATGAGCGATGGATCGTCGTAGAGGGCCCGTGCCAGGCCCAGACGCTGCTTCTGGCCACCCGACAGGCCGGCGCCACCGTCGCCGAGCAGGGTGTCGTAGCCCTTGGGCAGGTGCAGCACCATGTCGTGCACACCCGCCCGGCGGGCGGCCTGGATCACCTTTTCAGCGTCCACGTCGCCAAAGCGGGCGATGTTTTCGCTGACGGTGCCGCCGAACAGTTCCACATCCTGTGGCAGGTAGCCCACGTGAGGGCCCAGCTCGTCCTTGTTCCACTGGTACACGTCGGCACCGTCCAGGCGCACTTTGCCCGTCACCGCAGGCCAGATGCCCACCAGCAGGCGCGCGAGGGTGGACTTGCCCGAACCGCTGGGGCCGATGACGCCCAGCACGTCGCCCGCGTCCAGCGCAAAAGCGACCTGGCGCAGCACCGGCACGGTGGCGCCGGGCGGGACCGCCGTGACCGCTTCCACCACCACCCGCCCTTGCGGCTTGGGCAGGCTCATGCCGGTGCCCCGTGGGGGGTAGCTGCCCAGCAGTTCGCTCAGACGCTGGTAGGCGCTGCGGGTGGACGACCAGCCTTTCCAGACATTGATCAGCTGATCCACCGGCGCCATGGCGCGCCCCATCAGGATGGAGCCGACGATCATCATGCCCGGCGTGATGCGACCTTCCAGCGCGAGCAAGGCCCCCATGCCCAGGATCAGCGATTGCAGGGCCGTTCGCACGAACTTGCTGGTGGCGGAGACGATGGCCCCCTTTTCGCTCGCTTCGGCCTGCAGTTGCAGAAAGCGCCCATGCAGGCGGAACCACCGGGCCATCAGGTTGGGCAGCATGCCCATGGCTTCGATGACTTCGGCGTTGCGCAGGTTGTTGGTGGCCAGGGTGCCGGCCGTCACGGCCATGCTGTTGGCCTCTGTCAGCGGTTTGCGGGTCACCACCTCGTTGGCCCAGGCCAGCGCCACCAGGATGGCCATGCCGACCACCGCAAAGACGCCCAGCACCCAGTCGAACATGAAGATCATGGCCAGGTAAATGGGGAACCAGGGGGCGTCGAAAAAGGCGAACAGCGATTGCCCCGTGACGAACTGGCGGATCGTGGTGAGGTCCTGCAGGGCCTGGCCGGCGTTGCCGCCCGACTTTCTCAGGTTGTGTTCAAAGGCCGCGGTGTACACGCGTTTGTTCAGCCGCATGTCCAGCTGGGCGCCCACCCGGATCAGCATGAAGCTGCGCACGAACTCCAGCCCGTTCATGAGCAGGTAGGCCCCCAGCACCATGACGGTGAGCATGAACAGCGTGGTTTCGTTGTAGCTGGTCAGCACCCGGTCGTAGACCTGCAGCATGTACAGGGATGGCACCAGCATCAGCACATTGATGATGGCGCTGAAGATCGCCACGCTGCGAAACGCGCCTCGGAAGCTCGTCAGGGCGGCCCCGATTTCGTTGTCTGGGAGTTTCAGTCTCGAGAGCATGGGTGGGCTTGGGTGTGGTCAGGGGCAGGGCGCACTGTAAAGCATCGGTTGTCGGTGAAAAGTACTCATCTGAAGCCCCGGGCATGCGTGGCTGGCCTGGCTTGGACCGGGCCGTTCAGGGGCGGGATCCGACCGCTAACCGTGGGTGAATCTTGCCTGAGCGGTTCCTCCCTGAAAGACGGAGCAGCCCCGTAAAGCCCCCTTACTTCGGCCCATTGCCGCAGCAGCGGCTTCCTACCATTTGCTCGTGGTCCAGGGCATGGGCGTTCAAGTCGTGCCGGGAAATGCCGATCTGACAAGAGAGCAGGCGTCCCCCGCACGAATTCCGTGCCCGACCGTGTGCATCGATTTCCAACCCATCCGAGGGCGATTGCGCCTCTCCAGGAGTGCTTCATGAGCAGCTTTATCACCGGTCTGACCGCTACCCAGATCGCCGCCCTTTCCACCAACGCGATCGCGGCCCTGACGACGGAAGACATCGCGGCTTTCAGCAGCACCCAGTTGCGGGCATTGACGGCGGACCAGTTGCAGGCGATCACGCTGGCCAACGTCGCCGCTTTCTCCACGGCACAGTTCCCGTCCTTCACCACAGCGCAGATCGCGGCGCTCACGGGCTCGCAGATCGCCGCCATCGAGACGGCCGACGTGGCCGTGCTCACGGCGGCCCAGGTGGCAGCCATCGAGACCGCGGACATGTCCTCCCTGACCAGTGCCCAGCTGGTGGCCCTGGGCACCGCTCAGGTGGCGGCCCTCACGTCGGCCCAGCTGGCGGCCCTCGGGACGGCCCAGATCCAGGCACTGGAAGCCGGAGACGTCGGCAAGCTGGCGGCCACCGCGCTCGCCGGCCTGACCACAGCCCAGGTACAGGCCTTGACGTCTGACCAGGTCGCGGCCATGACCTCGACCCAGATCGCTGCCCTGAGCACGACCCAGCTGTCCGCCCTGGAGGCGGCCGACGTCGACAACCTCAGCAGCACCGCCGTCAAGGGCTTGAGCGTCGGCCAGATCGCCGCGCTGACGACCGCACAGGCGGCCGCGCTGACGTCCGTGCAGCTCGGGGCCCTCAACACCACCCAGGTGGCGGCCATCGAGACCGCCGACCTGGTGCACATCGACGTCGCGGCGATCCCGGGGCTGACCGCAGCCCAGGTCACGGCGCTGACCACGGCGCAGGTGCGTGCCCTGACCACGGACCAGATGGCCGCGCTCACCTCGACCCAGGTGGCGGCTCTGGCCACCGACGACCTGGCCCAGCTGAGCACCGCCCAGCTGAACGCCCTGACCGCCGCCCAGCTGGGCGGGTTCAGTGCCGCGCAGATGGCCGCCCTGACCGACGCCCAGTTCGTGGCGCTCGGCACCGACATTTCCGGCCTGGCGACCAGCGCGATCGCCGGCATCAGCACGAGCAAGATCGCCGCGCTGACCACCGACCAGGCCGCGGCTCTGACCTCGGCCCAGCTGGCGCGGCTGAGCGGTACCCAGCTGGGCGCCTTCGAAGCGGCCGATTTCGCACAGCTCACCGGTTCGGCGCTGTCGGGACTGAGCACCGGCAACATCGTGGCCCTCTCCACGGCGCAGGTGGCATCGCTCTCCGCCTCCCAGATCGCCGGTCTGACGACCGCCCAGATCGCCGCGATCGCGACCAACGACTTCCAGCAGCTCAGCAGCACCCAGCTCTCGTCGTTCTCGGGCGCCCAGATCGGTGCACTGACCGCCAGCCAGCTCGCGTCCATGACCACGGCCCAGGTGGCCGGCATCGACGTGGCCGATGTGCCGTTCCTGGACACCAGCGCCATCAGCGGTCTGGGCACGGCTCAGATCGTGGCCCTGACGACCGCGCAGGTGGCCGCGCTGGGCACCGGCCAGATCGCAGCCCTGACCAACGTCCAGGTGGCCGCCATCGCCACCAACGACGTGCAGCAGCTCAGCGCGGGCCAGATCGCCGCCCTGACCACGGGTCAGGCGGGTGCCCTCACATCGGCCCAGATCGCGGCCATGAGCACGACCCAGATCGCGGCCATCGAAGTGGCCGACCTGGGGCGACTGAGCACCGCGGCCCTGGCGGGTCTGAGCGCAGGCCAGATCGGAGCGCTCAGCGGCGCCCAGGTGGCCGGCCTCACCTCGACCCAGCTGGCCGCGCTGAGCAACGCGCAGGTGGCCGCCATTGAAGTGGCCGATCTGCCGTCCATCGCCACCGATGCGATCCGCGGTCTGACCACGGCCCAGGTCGTGGCCCTGACCTCTGACCAGGTCGCCGCTCTCACCACGGCCCAGGTCGCGGCCCTGACCAATGCCCAGGTGGCGGCCATTGCCACCGACGACATCCAGCAACTGAGCGCCGCGCAACTGGTGGCCCTGACCACGTCGCAGGCCGGCGCCCTGACCTCGGTCCAGGTCGCTGCCCTGAGCGAAGCCCAGCTGGCCGCCATGGAGGCCGTTGACATCGGCAAGCTGTCCACCGCCGCGGTCAAGGGCCTGAGCGCCGCGCAAGTGGCCGCCCTCACGGGCGCCCAGGTCGGTGCCCTGACCGCCGCCCAGCTGACGGCTCTGAGCACCGCCCAGGTGGCGGCCATCGAGTCCACCGATGTGCCCAGCCTCTCCACCGCGGCCATCAGCGGCCTGACCACTGCCCAGGTGATCGCCCTGACCACCGGTCAGGTCTCTTCCCTGACCACTGCCCAGGTGGCCGCGCTGACCGGTTCCCAGGTCGGCGCCCTGGCCATCGACGACCTGCAGGTCCTCAGCGCCGCTCAGGTGGGCGCGCTCACCAGCGTGCAGGCCGGCTCGCTGACCTCGACCCAGGTGGCCGCGCTCAGCCTGACCCAGCTCGCAGCACTGGACCCGGAAGACGTGGGCAAGCTCTCCAACACCGCCGTCAAGGGCCTGACGAATGCCCAGGTGGCCGGGCTGTCGGCCTCGCAGGTGGGCGCCCTGACCTCGGGTCAGATCGCGGCGCTGAGCACCGCACAGATCGCTGCCCTGGAAGACGCCGATGTGTCCAGCCTGTCCACCGCGGCGATCCGTGGCCTGACCACCGCTCAGGTGGTGGCCCTCACCGGCGCCCAGGTGGCGGCCCTGACCAATGACCAGATCGAGGCGATGACCGCGACCCAGATCGGGGCCATCGCCACCGACGACATCGCGCAGCTGAGCGCTGGCCAGATCGGGGCGATCACCACCGCCCAGGCGGGATCCCTGACCTCGGCCCAGCTCGCCGCCATGAGCAACGCCCAGATCGCGGCGCTGGACGCCGAGGACGTGGGTCGCCTCTCCAACACGGCGATCAAGGGCTTCACCGCGGCCCAGGTCACCGCGCTGTCGGGCGCCCAGATCGGTGCCCTCGGGTCCGGTCAGGTCGCGGCCCTGACCACCGCCCAGGTGGTCGCGATCGAGTCCACCGACATCGCCAGCATCACCACCGAGGCCCTCAAGGGGCTGACCACTGCCCAGGTCGTGGCCCTCGACGCCGACCAGATCAGTTCGCTGACCACCGGCCAGGTGGCCGCGCTGTCCACCGTTCAGCTGGTGGCCATGGAAACCGCCGACGTGGCGGCCCTCACCGCCCCCCAGGTGGCGGCGCTGACCAATGCCCAGCTGGGCGCCATGACCACCGCCCAGGTGGCCGCCCTGACCAGCCCGCTGAGCGCCGACCAGCAATCCATCCGCGACGTGATGAACTGGTCCGCGGCCTACATCACCGGCCTGACCACCGCCCAGATCGCGGCCCTGACCACGGTGCAGGCGTCGGCCCTGACCGCGACCCACATCGGGGCCCTGTCGTCCGCGCAACTGCAGGCGATGGAGACGGCCGACGTGGCCAGCCTGTCGACCGCGGCGGTGAAGGCCCTGTCTTCGACCCAGGTGGCGACGCTCACCACCGCCCAGGTGCGCGCGCTGACGGCCGACCAGATCCCCGCCCTCGACACCGTGGACGTGGCCTCCCTGACCACGGCCCAGGTGCGCGCGCTGACGACCGCCCAGATCCAGGCGCTGACGACCACCCAGGTGCGCGCGCTGGAGACCGCGGACATGCGTGCCATGACCACTGCCCAGGTGCGCGCGCTCAGCGCCGACCAGGTGGCTGCGCTCACCTCCACCCAGATGCCCGGCTTCAACGGCACCCAGTTCGCCGCGCTGGACCCGTCCGATGTGGCCGCCATCTCCACCGGCGTGGTGCCCACCCTCAACAACACCCAGCTCATCGCGCTGACCACCGCACAAGCCGCGGCGCTCACCTCTGCTCAGGTGGCCCGCCTGACCACCGCCCAGGTGGCCGTGCTGGAGACCGCTGACCTGGCTGCGCTTTCGACTGCTGCCCTGGCGGGTCTCAGCTCGGCCCAGGTGGTGGCGTTGACCACCGACCAGGCAGGCGCCTTGACCCTGACCCAGATCGCCGCGCTCAGCGGCGCACAGGTGGCGGCGCTGGAAACCCGCGACCTCGCGCGTTTCTCGTCCGAGCAGATCGCCGCCTTGACCACCGCCCAGGCCGCCGCCCTGACCACCGCCCAGGTGGCCGCGCTCAGCACCGATCAGCTGGTGGCGCTTGAAACCCAGGACGTGGCGCACCTGTCCACCGCGGCCGTGGTCGCCCTGACCAGCGGCCAGATCGTGGCCCTGACCACGCAGCAGGTGGCAGCCCTCACCACCGCCCAGATCGCCGCCGTGCAGACCACCGACGTGCCGGTGCTGACCACCGAGCAAGTCCGTGCCTTGAGCGCTGCGCAACTGGCGGCGCTGACCTCGGCCCAGCTGTCGGTGCTCACCGCCGACCAGATCGCCGCCATCGAAACCGCCGATCTGGCGGCCCTGCCGGTGATCAGCCTCAACAAGCTGAGCACGGCCCAGATCCAGGCCCTGACCTCCTCGCAGGTCGCCGCGCTGGGCACCGCCCAGGCCGCAGGCCTCACCACGGCCCAGATCGCCGCCATTGAAACCGCCGATGTGGGCAGCCTGAGCACCGATGCCGTGGCCGCCCTGACCGCGGCCCAGGTCAAGGCCCTGACCGCCGCCCAGGTGGTGGCGCTGACCTCCGCGCAGATCGGTGCGCTGACCAGCACCCAGCTGGCCGCCCTGGATGCCTCCGACCTCGCACTGCTCAACGGCGATCAACTGGCCGCCCTCGATGCGTCGCTCATCCCGGCGCTGACCACCGGCCAGATCGCCTCGCTGACCACGGCGCAGATCGCCGACCTCGCGCCCGCGCAGATCACCGCGCTGACCACCGCCCAGGTGGTGGCGCTGACCACCGCCCAGATCCAGGCCCTGCCCGACACCAGCCTGGCTGCCCTGTCCACCGCGCAGGTGCGCGCTCTGGAGCTGGCGGACGTACAGGCCTTGTCCGCCGCGCAGATCACCGCGCTGGACGCCACGCAGATCGCCGCGCTGAGTTCGACGCAGATGGCTGGTCTGTCGAACACCCAGGTCGCCGCGATCGATCCGGCCGATCTGGCCGCCGTGTCCAACGCGGTGCTCAGCAAACTGGGCACGGCCCAGGTGCAGGCCCTGACCACCCAGCAGATCGCCGCGCTCACCTCGTCGCAGGTGCAGGCGCTCACCACGGCCCAGCTCACCGCGCTGGACACCGCCCAGATCGCCGCCATCGAAACCGTTGATCTGAACGCCCTGTCCACCGATGCCGTGACCAAGCTCACGACCACCCAGGTGGCCGCGCTGACCACCGCCCAGGTGGCCGCGCTGAGCGAAGACCAGTTGCTTGCCTTGACGTCCGCCCAGGTGGGTGCGCTCACCTCGACCCAGGTGGGTGCGATCGAAACCGCCGACCTCGCGGCCCTGGGCACCGCCACCATCGCGCTGCTGTCCGCCACCCAGGTGCCGGGTCTGGGCACGACCCAGATCCAGGCCCTGACCACCGACCAGACCGCCGCACTGTCCACCGCCGCCCTGGCCGCGCTGGACTCGGCGCAGATCGTGGCCCTGACCACCGATCAGGTGCGTTCGCTGTCGGCCGGCCAGGTGGCCGCGCTGACCACCGCCCAGATCGCCGCCATCGAAGTCGAGGACTTCGAGGCGCTCACCCCGTCCACCGTGGCCGGTCTGAGCACCGCCCAGTTCGAGGCCCTGACCACCGCCCAGCTGGAGGCCCTGACCACCGACCAGGCCGCTGCGCTGGGTTCGGCCCAGGTGGCTGTGCTGGACGCCGCCCAGGTCGCAGCACTCGAAACCGAAGACCTCGTGCAGTTGTCCAACGCCGTGATCGCCGGCCTGAGCACAGATCAGGTCGTGGCCCTGACCGCCACCCAGGTGGCCGCGCTGGTGCCGACCCAGGTCGCCGCCATCGAGACAGCCGACGTGGCCGTGCTGACCACGGCCCAGATCGCCGCGCTGGGCAGCACCCAGGTGGCCGCCCTGTCGACCGCCCAGGTGGCCGCCCTGACCACGGCACAGCTGGTCGCCCTGAAGCCGGTGGCCATCGCCGGGATGAGCACCGCTGCGGTGGCCAGCCTGGACGCTGATCAGGTCGGTGCCCTCACCAATGGCCAGATCGCCGGCTTCACCCCTTACCAGATCGGGGCCCTCACGACCGCCCAGATCCCGCTGCTGAGCACGGCGCAGTTGCGTGCCATCCAGACCACCGACCTGCCGTCACTGACCACGGCTGCCCTGCGCGCGCTCACCGACACCCAGATGGCGGGCTTCAGCAGCGCGCAGGTGCGTGCCTTCACGACTGCGCAGGCCGCGGCCCTTACCTCGACGCAGATCGACGGCATGTCCACGTTGCAGATCGCCGCGCTGGAAACGGCCGACCTGGCCCGCCTGAGCGCGGCAGCGCTGGTCGGCCTGGGTACCGACGATGTGGTGGCCCTGAGCACGGCGCAGGCCCAAGCACTGACAGCTGTCCAGGTGGCGGCCCTGAGCAACTCGCAGCTCGCCGCCATGGAAACGCGCGACCTGCGCCAGCTCACCACCGCCGCCGTGGCCGCCCTCGACTCCGACCAGGTGGCCGCCCTGACCACGGCCCAGGTCGCGGCGCTGAGCGTCGGCCAGCTGCAGGCCTTCGGCACCGAAGACATTGCCAACCTCACCACCGCACAGGTGCAGGCGCTGACCACCGCCCAGGCGGCGGGGCTCACCTCGGCCCAGTTCGCGGCGCTCACCGGCACCCAGATCGCGGCCATGGAAGTGGCCGACCTGGCCGCCATCCCGACCGCGGTGTTCAAGGCACTGACCCAGGCGCAGGCACAGGCGCTGACCACCGAGCAGGTGGTGGCCCTGAGCGCCAGCCAGTTCAATGCGTTGACAGCCGCCCGCCTGAACGACCTGGACGCGATCCAGGTGGCGGCCATTGAAACCGCCGACCTCGCCGCGCTCGCGACCGCCAAGGTGCGCGGTCTCAGCACCGACTTCGTGGCCGCCCTCACGTCCGAACAGGTGGCGGCCCTCACGGCAGCCCAGCTGGGCACCCTCACCGGCGCGCAGGTGGCCGCGATCGAGGTTGCAGACCTGGTCGCCCTCACGCCATCGGCGCTGGCCGGCCTGAGCACGACGCAGATCCGCGCCCTGACCACCGCTCAGATCGAGGCCCTGGACAGCGCCCAGCTGGCGGGCCTGACGACCGGCCAGATCGCCGCCCTCACCACGGCACAGCTGGTCGCCATCGAGACCACCGACCTGGAGGCCATGGGAACGGCCCAGATCGTGGCCCTGACCACCGCACAGGTGGCCCAGCTCACCACCGACCAGGTGCAGGCCCTGACCACCACCCAGCTGGCGGCCCTGGAAACGGCCGACGTGGCCAGCCTGACCGGCGCCCAGCTCGTGGCACTGACGGGTCCGCAGGTGGCTGCCCTGACCCTGGGTCAGCTGGCCGCGCTGACGCCGGCCCAGATCGCGCAGCTCGAACCGGCCGACGTGGCGCAGTTCACCCCTGGACAGATCGCTGCGCTGACCACGGCACAGGTGCAGGCGTTGACCGCACCCCAGATCGCGGCGCTCACCCCGGCGCAGATCCAGGCCCTGGAAGCCGCCGATCTGGTGGCATTGACCACCGCGCAGATCCAGGCGCTGACCACGGACCAGGTGCAGGCCCTGACGACCGACCAGGTTCCGCTGCTGACCACCAGCCAGGTGCGTGCGATGGAAGTGGCCGACCTCCAGGCGCTGACCACCGAGCAGATCGTGGCACTGACCAGCGCCCAGTTCCGGGCGCTGACCACGGCCCAGATCGGCCAGCTGAGCACCGAGCAGGTGGCCGCCATCCAGACGGCCGACCTGAACAAGCTGACCACTGCCCAGATCGAGGCCATGACCGCGCTCCAGCTGCAGGCGCTGACCACCGCCCAGATGGCCAAGCTGACCAACGCACAGGTGGCCGCCATCCAGACGGCCGACCTCGTCACGCTGTCCACCGAGCAGATCCAGGCCCTGACCTCTGCCCAGGTGGCGGCGCTGACCACCACGCAGGTGGCGGCGCTGACCACTGACCAGCTCACCGCCCTGGACGCAGCCGATGTCGCGGCCATGACCACGGCGCAGATCGCCGCGCTCACCACGGCGCAGATCGATGACCTCACCACCGAACAGGTGGCTGCGCTGACCACCGGGCAGCTGGCCGCCGTCGAGGCGGCCGACCTGGTGCGCCTGACCGCAGCCCAGATCGGTGCCTTGTCGTCCGCCCAGCTGGCGGCCCTGTCGACCGAGCAGATCGAGTCGCTGACCACAGCGCAGGTCCAGGCGATCGAAGTGGCCGACATCGACAACCTGACCACCGACCAGATCGTGGCCCTGACCACCGCCCAGGTGGCCGCGCTCACGTCCGACCAGATCGCCGCCCTGACGACCGATCAGGTCGTCGCCATCGAAGAGAACGATGTCCTGGCGTTGACCGCATCGCAGATCGGTGCCATGACCTCGGCCCAGGTGTCAGCCCTCACATCCGACCAGCTGGCGCTGCTCAGCGGCACGCAGCTGGCCGGCATCGAAACCGCCGACCTGGTCCACATGGGCACAGCCCAGATCGACGCCCTGAGCGGGGCGCAGCTGGCCCAGCTCACCACCGGCCAGATCGCTGCCCTGACCGCAACCCAGCTGGCCGTGCTGTCCGCAGGCGATATCGCCGGGCTCACCACCGCGCAGGTGGCCAGCCTGACCACGGACCAGATCCGCGCACTGGACAGCGCCCAGCTCACGGCGCTGACCACCGCCCAGATCGTGGCCCTGGGCTCGGCCCAGGTGGCCGCGCTGACGACCGACCAGGTGCCGGTGCTGACCACCACGCAACTGCGCGCGATCGAAACCGTGGACCTGGTGGCCATGGGCACCGACCAGATCGAGGCGCTGACCACCGCGCAGGTCTCCAAGCTGACGCTGTCCCAGACCAGCAAGCTGACCACCGACCAGATCGTGGCCCTGCAGACCGAGGATGTGGCCGCGCTCACCACCGCCCAGGTGGTGGCGCTGACCATTGCCCAGGTGCGTGCGCTCACCGCGCCACAGGTGGCGGCTCTGTCGGCAGCGCAGGTCGCGGCCATGCAGACCCAGGATCTGGCCGCTTTGAGCTCCACACAGCTGCAGGCCATCGAGGTCGGCGACATCCCGTCGCTGACCACCGACCAGATCGTGGCGCTGACCACGGCCCAGATCGACAAACTCACCACCGCACAGGTCGCTGCGCTGACCACCGAGCAGGTGCAAGCCATCGAGCTGGGTGACGTTGCCCGCCTGACCACGGCCCAGATCGAGAAACTGACCACGGCGCAGGCCGCGGCCCTCACCGTGGGCCAGGTGGCGGCGCTGACCACCGCCCAGGTGGCGGCTCTGGAAACGGCCGACCTGGCCGCCTTCACGCCGGCCCAGATCGCCGCGCTGACCACCGCCCAGATCCGTGCGCTGAGCATCGGCCAGGTGGCCGCGCTCACTGGCGCACAGGTCGCGGCCATCGAGGTCGCGGACCTGGCGGTCATGAGCTCGGCGCAGCTGCAGGCCATCGAAGTGGCCGACGTGCCATCGCTGACCCCGGCGCAGATCGCGGCCCTGGGCACCGCGCAGATCGACAAGCTGACCGTCGGCCAGGTGGCCGCCCTGACCAGCGACCAGGTCCAGGCCATCGAGTTGGGCGACCTGCCGTTCATGACGACCGCGCAGATCGCCGCGCTGGACGCTGCCCAGGTGGCGGCGCTGACCGCGGGTCAGATCGCGGTGCTGACCAAGCCGCAGATCGCGGCCATCGATGCCGCCGACATCCCGTCGCTGACCCCGGCGCAGATCGCGGCGCTGACCACTGGCCAGGTCACCGCGCTGACCAACGGCCAGCTGGCCGCGCTGACCACCGGGCAGATCGCCGCCCTGGAAGGTGCCGACCTGGCCGCCATGAGCACCGCCCAGATCGTCACGCTCTCGGGCGCGCAGATCGGCGCCCTCACGCCAGCGCAGATCGCCGCCATGACCACGGCACAGATCGCCGCCATCGAGGTGGCCGACCTGCCGTCGCTGACGACCGAGCAGATCGCCGCGCTGACCAGCGCCCAGGTGGGTGGGTTGAGCCTTGCGCAAATCGCCGCGCTGGGCACCGCTCAGATCGGGGCCATCGACGCCGCCGACATCGCCGCGCTGGGCTCGGCCCAGATCGTGGCCCTGACCACCGACCAGATCGTTGGCCTGACCACGGCCCAGATCGCCGCGCTGACCACGAACCAGCTCGTGGCGCTGGAACTGGCCGACCTGGCCAAGTTCGGTACCGCGCAGATCGCCGCCATCGAGGCCGGTGACGTGCCGGCCCTGACATCGGCCCAGCTGCAGAACCTGAGCAGCGTCCAGTTGCAGGCCCTGACCACCACGCAGATCGCGGCCCTGAGCACCCTGCAGGTCACCCAGCTGACCACCGACCAGATCCCGCAGTTGACCACCGCCCAGGTGGCCGCGCTGGAGACGGCCGACCTGGCCGCGCTGAGCACGGAGCAGATCGTCAAGCTGACCACCGAGCAGGCCGCCGCGCTGACGACCGCCCAGGTCGGCAAGCTGACCACCGCGCAGATCGTGGCAATGGAGACGGCCGACCTGGCCGCGCTCGGCACGGCGCAGATCGCCGCCCTGACCACGGCCCAGGCCGTGGCCCTGACCGCGGGCCAGATCGCCAAGCTGACCACCGCGCAGGTGGCCGCGCTGGAGACCGAGGACCTGTCGGTGCTGACCACGGTCCAGATCCAGGCCCTGACCACCGAACAGGCCGCGGCCCTGACCGTGGCCCAGGTCGACGACCTGACCACCGCCCAGATCGCGGCACTGGAAACCGCCGACCTGGCCGCGTTGCTGGCGGACCGGATCACCGCCCTGACCGGCGCCCAGATCACCGCCCTGACCACAGCCCAGGTGACCAACCTGACCACCGCCCAGGTCGCGGCCATCGACGTGGCCGACCTGGCCGGCATGTCCACGGCGCAGATCGCTGCGCTGACCGGTGCACAGGCTGCCGCCCTGACCACGGACCAGGTGGCCGGCATGGGCACGGCGCAGATCGCCGCGCTGGACCCGGCCGACCTGGCCGCCATGACCACCGATCAGATCGTGGCGCTGACCACGGCCCAGGCCCAGGCGCTGACCACCGCCCAGGTGGCCAACCTGACCACGGCACAGATCGCTGCGCTGGAAACCGCCGACCTGGCGGCCCTGACCACCGGCCAGGTGCTGGCGCTGACCACCGCCCAGGTGGCCGCGCTGACCACCGACCAGATCGGCAAGCTCACCACCGCCCAGGTGGCCGCGCTGGAGACGACCGACATGGTGGCCCTGAGCACTGCCCAGGTGCGCCAGCTGACCAACGCCCAGTTGCAGAAGCTCAGCGTCGAACAGCTGCAGGCCATGGAAGTGGGTGACGTCGCCGCGCTGACCACCACGCAGGTGATCGCGCTGACCTCGGCCCAGATCGCCGCACTGACCGCCGCGCAGATCGCTGGCATGGGCACGGCGCAGATCGCCGCCATCGAGGCGGCCGATATCCCGGCCATGACCGGCGCACAGCTGGCCGCGCTGACCACGGCGCAGACCCGTGCGCTGACGACGGACCAGGTCACCGCCCTGACCACCGCCCAGATCGAGCAGATGGAAGCCGCCGACGTGGCCGCGTTCAACACCGCCCAGATCGTTGCCCTGAGCACCGCCCAGGTGGCCGCGCTGACGGCTGCCCAGGTGGCCGCGCTGACGACCATTCAGGTGGCGGCGATGGAGACGGCGGACCTGCGGGCCATCACGCCCACGCTGATCCCCAGCCTGACCACGGCCCAGATGCAAGCCCTGAGCCTGGCCCAGGTGGCCGCGCTGACCACCGCCCAGGTGCGCGCACTCGAAACCGCCGATCTGGCCGCCCTGCGGGCCGACCAGGTGGCCGTGCTCACCGCCGGCCAGGCCGGTGCGCTGACCTCGGCCCAGGTGGCCGCGCTGACCACCGCCCAGGTGCAGGCGCTGGGCTCCACCGCCCTGGCCGCGATTTCGCCCGAGGTGATGCCCGCCCTGAGCACGACCCAGGTGCAGGCCATCACGCAGGCCCAGATGGCCTGGCTGACCACCGCGCAGCTGGCCGCCCTGGAACTGACCGACGTGGCCGCCCTGAGCGTCTCCCAGCTCATCGGTCTGGCGGGCGCCCAGGTGGCGGCGTTCACCACGGCGCAGATCGAGGCCATGAGCTCGACCCAGCTGGCGGGTCTGACGGCCGGTCAGATGGCCGCCCTCACGGCGGCCCAGGTGGCCGCCATCGAGGTGGCCGATCTGGACGACCTGAGCACCAAGCAGATCCGTGCCCTGGGCACCGACATCAGCGCGATGACCACCGCCCAGATCCAGGCCCTGACCACCGCCCAGGTGGCCAGCCTCAGCACCCAGCAGATCGTGGCCCTGACCACGGCGCAGCTGGCCGCGATGGAGACCGCCGACATTGCCAAGCTCACGACGGGCCAGATCGTCGCGCTGACCGCCAGTCAGATCCCGGCCTTCTCCAGCGACCAGATCGCGGCCCTGACCACCACGCAGACCGCCCAGCTGAGCGCGACGCAGATCGCTGCGCTGACCTCGGCCCAGATGGCCGGCATCCCGACGGCCAGCCTGGCCCTGTTCACCACGACGCAGCTGCAGGCCATCGAGGACGCCGACTTCGCCCACCTGACGCCGGCCCAGATCACCGCGCTGACCACCACCCAGATCCCCGATCTGGAGTCGGGCCAGATCGGTGCCATGACCTCGGACCAGGTGGCCGCCATCGAGCTGGTCGACCTGGCCAAGATCACGGCCGCACAGATCGGCTACTTCGGCACCACGCAGATCGCCGCACTGACCACGGCCCAGATCGAGGCCCTGTCCACCGAGCAGGTCAGCACCCTGACCGGTACCCAGCTGGCCGCGCTGACCACGGCGCAGATCGAGAAGATGGAAACCGCGGACATCGAAGCCATCGACACCGTGGCCATCGCGTCCTTGACCTCGACCCAGGCCCAGGCCCTGACGGCCGCCCAGGTTGCGGCCCTGACCAGCGATCAGCTGTCCGAGCTGACCACCACGGTGGTGGCAGCCCTGTCGACCGAGCAGATCGCGGCGCTGACCTCCGAGCAGTTGCCCAAACTGACCGATGACCAGCTGGTGGCCATGACCACCGCCCAGTGGGCCGCGGTCACGGAGCTGGCCTTGTCCGAGCTCAGCAGCACGCAGATCGGCGTCCTGGAGACGCAGGACATCGCCGCGCTCACCCCGGCGCAGATCACCGCGCTGACCGGTACCCAGGTGCCGGGCCTGAGCGCTGGCCAGATCGCGGCCCTGAGCACCGACCAGCTGGTGGCCCTGGATGCGGCCGATGTGGGCCTGCTCGCCCCGGCTTCGCTGACCGGCCTGACCACGGCCCAGGTGGTCGCGCTCACCGCCGACCAGTTCGACGCCCTGACCTCGACCCAGATCGCGGCCATGGACAACGCCGATGTGGCCGCCTTCACGGCCGGGCACATCACGGCGCTGACCAGCACCCAGGCCGACGGCCTGACCACGGCCCAGATCGCCGCGCTGACGTCGCAGCAGTTCGCCAACCTGTCGGACATCACGCTGGCATCGCTGAGCAACGCGCAGATCGCCGCCATCGACGCGCTGGACTTTGGCACCTTCACGGGCAGCCAGATCGCAGCCATCACCACCGACCAGATCAGCGGCCTCACCACCGAGCAGATCGTGTCGTTGACCGCGGCGCAGATCCCCTCGCTGACCGCTGACCAGATCGCGAACCTCACCGGGGCGCAGATCGCGGCGATCGAAGTCAACGACCTGGCGTTGTTCGACGCGACGCAGATCGTGGCGCTGGACGCCGCCCAGGTGCCCAGCCTCACCACCGCCCAGGTGCAGGGGCTGACCACCGCGCAGTTCGTGGCGCTGGAAACCGAAGACCTCGCGGCCTTCACGACCACGCAGATCGCCGCCATCCAGAACGAGGACATCGCGGTGCTCTCGGGGGCTCAGATCGAGGCGCTGTCCGCTGCCCAGGTGCAGGCGCTGACGGTCACGCAGATCGTGACCATGTCCGGCGCCCAGCTGTCGGCCATCGAGACCGCCGACTTCGCCACCATGGGCACGGCTCAGATCGTCGCGATCCAGGCGGTGGACATCGCCAGCCTCACCCCGGCCCAGATCGCCGCGCTGACCACCGCCCAGTTCGCTGCGTTCACGACCGACCAGATCGCCGCGCTGACCGACGTGCAGATCGACGAACTGACCGCGGCCCAACTCGGCGCGCTGGGCATGGCCCAGGCCGATGCGTTCACGGTCGATCAGTACGACTCCATGGAAGCGGTCCAGCAAGCGGAGATCGACGGCCTGGTCTCCCCCCTGGTCCTCGACCTCGACGGCGACGGCATCCGCACGGTGGCCCGCGCCGACGGTGTGGTGTTCGACATCGACGCCAACGGCACGCTGGACCAGACCGGCTGGGTGGGCAGCGGCGACGGCCTGCTGGCCCTGGACCGCAACGGCGACGGCCTGATCAACGACGGTTCGGAACTGTTCGGCACGGCCACCCGCCTGGCCGACGGCTCCACCGCCCACGACGGCTTTGCCGCCCTTTCGGCCCTGGACAGCAACGGCGACGGCAGCATCAGCCTGGCCGATGTGGACTTCGCCGCCCTGCGCGTCTGGCAAGACGCCAACGGCGACGGTGTCAGCCAGGCCGGCGAGATGAGCAGCCTGAGCGACCTGGGCATCGTGTCCATCGACGCCCACGGTCAGGCCACCTCGGTGCTGGACAACGGCAACTGGATCGGCCTGACCGCCGGTTACCAGACCGCCGATGGCCAGACCCACGAGGTCGCCGACGTGTGGTTCGCCACCGCCGACGCCCCCGTGCCCGACGCCGGTGTGCAACTGGTGGGTGTGAACCAGCCGCCGGTCGACCCGCTGGTCTGAGAAGGCCGCTGACGGGCGGGTCCATCCCGCCCGTCAGCGCGTCAAAGCCGGTGCCCTTCACGGGGCGCCGGCTTTGTCACGTCGGTTCGGCGGGAACAGGGGGGGCTTTTGCCGCCTGTTCCGGCCTTTGGCGGCGGTGCAGCGGCCTACCATGGCTGGCACCACCGGTCCGTGCGCTGCGCGCGCAGCGGCCGGGTGACCTGCCCACGAAAGCCGCCCATGAACGCACCCACCACCGCCTTGGCTGCCGACACGTCTGTCGATGCCGCTGCACCGCTCGACGCCTTCCAGGTCATCGCCGCCGGCGACCGCCTGTGCGCCACCCAGGGCCCGCAGCAGGCCGCGGCGCTCTACCAGCAATGGCTGGCCGGCAGCACCTCGCCCATGCGCCACGTGGTGCAGTTCAACCTGGGCGTGCTCTACGGCCAGTTGCAGCTGCACGCCCAGGCCGAAGCCGCCTACCGCGCCGCCATCACCAGCAAGCCCGACTTCGCCCAGGCCTGGTTCAACCTCGGCGCCACCGTCGAGCGCCTGGGCCGCAAGGAACACGCGCTGACCATCTGGCAGTCCATGCTGGACCACCCCCTGGTCACCCCCACCCACCAGAAGGACCTGTACCTGCTGGTCGTCAACGGCATGGGTCGCCTGCTGGAAGAAATGCGCCAGTACGACCGTTCCGAGGTCAAGCTGTTCGCCAGCCTGCTGGCCGAACCGCAGCAGCCCAAGGTCATCCAGCACTGGGTGCACCTGCGCCAGAAGCAGTGCAGCTGGCCGGTCTTCACCCCCGTGCCCGGGCTGGGGCAGGGCGAGGTGCTCAAGGCCACATCGCCGCTGGCCATGCTTTCGGCCAGCGACGACCCCGGCCTGCAGCTGGCCACGTCCATCCGCTTCATCACGGAAAAGGTCAACCTGCGCGTGCCGCGCCTGGCGCCGGAAAAGGGCTACCAGCACGACAAGCTGCGCATCGGCTTCCTGTCGTCGGACTTCTGCCTGCACGCCGTGTCGCTGCTGACGGTGGAGCTGCTGGAACTGCTGGACCGCGACCGTTTCGAGGTCTATGGTTTCTGCTGGAGCCGCGAAGACGGCTCGGCCCTGCGCGCCCGCGTGGTGAAGTCGTTCGACCACTACGTGCGCATCGCCGACCTGGACGACGCCAGCGCCGCCCGCGCCATCCGCGAGGCCGAGATCGACGTGGTGGTGGACTTGCAGGGCATCACCTCTGGCGCACGGCCCGACATCATTGCCCACCGGCCCGCGCCGGTGCAGATCACCTACCTGGGTTTCCCCGGCCCCACCGGCCACCCGTGCATCGACTACGTGGTCGCCGACCGCTTCCTCATCCCCGATGCCGAGCGCCCGTTCTACACCGAGACCCCGCTGTACCTGCCGCACGTTTTCCAGTGCAGCGACCGCCAGCGCCCGGTGGCGCCGCTGCCCAGCCGGGCACAGTGCGGCCTGCCCGAAGAAGGCTTTGTCTTTTGCTCGTTCAACAACAACTACAAGTTCACCGAAGCGGTGTTCGCCAGCTGGATGCGCATGCTCCAGGCCGTGCCCGGCAGCGTGCTCTGGCTGCTGGCCGACAACCCCTGGTCACAGGCCTCGCTCACGCGCCGCGCCGGTGAACACGGTGTCGACCCGGCGCGCCTGCTGTTCGCGCCCCGCGTCTCGCCCGAGCAGTACCTCGCCCGCTACACCGCGGCCGACCTGTTCCTCGACGCCTACCCCTTCAACGCCGGCACCACCGCCAACGACGCGCTGTGGATGGGCCTGCCCGTGCTCACACGCTCGGGCCGCACCTTCGCCTCGCGCATGGCCGGCAGCCTGCTGACCGCGCTGGACCTGCCGGAGCTGATCACCACCAGCCTGGCCGACTACGAAGCCCGCGCCATCGAAATCGCCACCCAGCCCGCCCTGCACGCCGACCTGAAACAGCGCCTGAAGGCCGGTCGCACCCAGTCGCCCCTGTTCGACATGCCGCGTTTCGTGCAGGACTTTGGCGACGCGGTCGAACGCGTGGCCATTCGCGGCTGAGCGTTTTCCGCACCGCCTGACACCGGCCGGGGCGGCCCTGCGCCGCCGGGTACCACCGATCGCTCGCGCCCGATCCACCCGCCGCCGGGCGGCGAGGTCCTGCTGCGGCCACCTGCATCGCGAGCAGGCGCAAAAAAGCCCCCGCGGCTCGCGCCGAGGGGGCCATCGCTCATTCGGTGTTCAGGCTGGCAGGGGTTCTGCGGCGACCTTGGGCAACGCCAGGTTGAAGGCCTTGCACACCTCGGGATCGGGTGTGCCCTTGAAGGCCCAGGCCGTCACCTCCAGGTTGCCGCTGGTGCAGTAGATGTGGCCGAAGCCGGCGGCCACCAGCGCCTGCGACAGCGACTTCGGCGTGAAGCCCGTTTTGTGCGCGAAGAACTCCACGCCGCTGCTCTCGATCTGTTTGCCGTAGCCGTACAGCACGTCCATCACCGTGATGGGGCCCAGCGACGACTGGTAGAGCACGTCCTCGATGTCCAGGCCGCGTTCCACGGCCGCTTTCATGACGGCGCCCACGTCGGGCACGCGCAGGTGCACGAAGCCGCTGTCCTTGATGACATGGCGGAAGCCCGCCAGCACCTTCTTCACGTCGTGGTGGTAGTAGTGCTCCAGGTTGTGCGAGCAGTAGATGGCGTCGAACTGGCCGGCGTCCAGGGTGGACAGCAGGCGCGCGTCGCAGCAGATGTCGGGCTGGCCGGTCGGGTCGATGTCCAGCAGCAGGTGTTCGTAGCCCGTGTAAGCGGGGGGCAGGGGGATGGCCTTGCTGTTGCCGCCCACGTTGAGTACTTTTTTCAAGGGTTCCGTCCTTGGCTGGTTGCCGGCTGGGGGAGGGTGAAACACCGCGTCCGGGGGGCGCAGCGTGCGTGTAGGAAATTCTAGGAACCGTGGCGCTGGACTTGAGCGGGAATAGCCGGGGGAATGGCCCCCATCTCTGGTCTTCGGGTCGTGGCCGTTAAAATCCCTTCCTGCGAGCCTGTGCTTCCCGGGATCGCTTTTTTTCTGTTTTGTTAGACTTGTAGAGGACCTCCATGTACAAAAACCTCGCTGCCGCGCTCGCGGCCGCCTGTTTTTCAATCCCCGTTTTTGCCCAATCTCCGACGCCGGTCAAGGCCGCGTTCGTCTATGTCGCGCCGCTGACCGACGCCGGCTGGGTGCGCCAGCACGACCAGGGCCGTCTGGCCGTGGAGGCGGCGCTGCCCGGCCAGGTCAAGACCACCTACGTCGAAAACGTGGCCGAAGGCCCGGACGCCGAACGGGTGATCCGCGACCTGGCCATGCAGGGGAACCAGATCATCTTCACGCCCAGCTTCGGCTACATGGAGCCCACGCTCAAGGTGGCGCGCGAGTTTCCCCAGGTGAAGTTCGAGTCGGTCACCGGCTACAAGACCGCACCCAACGTGGCCACGTCGAACGCGCGCTACTACGAAGGCCGCTACCTCGCCGGCATCGCCGCCGGCCGCATGGCCACGCAGGCCGGCTACGTGGCGGGTTTCCCCATCCCCGAGGTGATCCAGGGCATCAACGCCTTCACCCTGGGCATGCGCTCGGTCAACCCGCAGGCCACGTTGCGCGTGGTGTTCCTGGGCGAATGGTTCAACCCCGTGCGCGAGCGCGAAGCGGCCATGACGCTGATGAACCAGGGCGCCGAGGTGCTGGCCTTCCACACCGGCTCGAATGCCGTCATGGTGGCGGCGCAGGAACGCGGCAAGCTGGCCGTCGCCTACCACTCCGACATGCGCAAGGTCGCGCCCGACGCGCAGGTGGCCGCCGTCACCCACCAGTGGGGCGACTACTACACGCGTCGCGTCAAGGCGGTGCTGGACGGCAGCTGGAAAAGCGCCCAGGTCTGGGGCGGTGTGCGCGAGGGCATGATCCGCGTCGACGGCTTCGGCAGCAAAGTGCCCGCGGCCGTGCAGGCCGAGGTGCTGGCGCGCCAGAAAGACATGGCCGCCGGCAAGCTGGCGGTGTTCAGCGGTGGCAAGGCCGGCGTGAAGGACAACGAAGGCAAGACCGCCATCGCGGCCGGCCAGGCGCTGGACGACGGCGCCATCCTGGGCATGAATTGGCTGGTCGAGGGCGTGGCCACCAAGCTGAAGTAAAGGGAGATCACCCCCTGCGCCGCTGACGCGGCTTCCCCCGCCCTGGCGCGCCTGCGGCGCTGGGCAGGGGACGCACCCAGTGGCCCGGCAAAGCCGGTTCCGCGGGTGCCCTGGCCTCGGGGAGCGCGCGCCGGAGATGGTCGGGCACCGTCCCTGTGCCTCTGACGTCCCCGCGGGCCGGCGCATGGCGTGCATTCATTTCGCGGTATGCCGCCGGGCTCGCTTGCGGCTAAGCTGTGGCCTTCATGAAAGCCTACCGCGCCGCCCTCTTGCGATTCGATGAAAACGGCCAGCCGCTGTACGACAGCGACGGCCTGCTGGTGATCGGCCCTGACGCCGCCGGCCGCCAGGTGGTGCGCGCTGCGGGCAGCCACGGCGCCCTGGTGGACCGTTTCCCCGGCGTGGCGATCGAGGACCTGCGCGGCCACCTGATCGTCCCCGGCTTTGTGGATCTGCACGTGCACTACCCGCAGACCGACGTGATCGGTGCTCCCGCGGCCGGTCTGCTGCCCTGGCTGGAGCACTACACCTTCCCGCACGAGAGCCGTTTCGTTGACAAGGCCTACGCCCGCGGCGTGGCCGAATTTTTCTTCGACGAACTGCAGCGCAACGGCGTGACCACGGCACTGACCTTTGCCACCTCGCATCCCGCGTCGGTTCATGCGGCCTTCGAGGCCGCGCAGGCGCGCGGCCTGCGTTTCATCACCGGCAAGGTGCTGCAGGACCGCCACAGCCCCGACGGCGTGCGCGACCAGACCGAGCAGAGCCTGATCGACACAGAAGACCTGATCCGCCGCTGGCACGGCGTGGACCGGCTGGGCTACGCGATCACCCCGCGCTTTGCGCCCACCAGCACCGACGCGCAGCTGCGCGGCGCGGGTGAACTGGCGGCCAAGTACGCCGACGTGTGGATCCAGTCCCATGTGGCCGAAAACCACGACGAGGTGAAGTGGGTGGCCGAGCTCTACCCGCAGGCGCGCAGCTACCTGGGCGTCTACGGCGACTTCGGCCTGCTGCGCGAGCGCGCCATCTATGCCCACTGCATCCACCTCGATGCGACCGACCGCGCGCTGATGCGCGAGACCGGCGCCGCGGCTGCGATCAGCCCCACCAGCAACCTGTTCCTGGGCAGCGGCTTCTTCGACTACGCCGCGGCCGACGCGGCCGGCATGCGTTACGGCCTGGCCAGCGACGTGGGCGGTGGCACCAGCTTCTCGCCCTTCCACACCATGCTGGCGGCCTACACCGTGGGCCGCGAAGGCCACACCAAGCCGGGCCTGAGCCTCACGCCCGGCCAGCTGTGGTGGCAGCACACCGCAGGTGCTGCGCAGGCGCTGGGGCTGGAAGGCGTGGTGGGCAACCTGACGCCGGGCCACGAGGCCGACTTCGTGGTGCTCA